>NZ_JAOCIW010000005.1:0-3653 GCF_029843705.1 Shewanella sp. GD03713 | reverse complement strand
TCCATACTCTTAGCTGCCTGATACAGTTTTCTTTGCTTGGTGCCAGTCATTTTTGCATGCCCAAGTCGTCCAGCACTTTCGGTAGAGTTTTTGGATTTTTCTCCTTTTTTCTTATTGTCTAATCGATTAGCTTGCTGGCGTTTTTCTTGCACAGCAGATTCTAATCGCTCCCGTTCCTTCATCATCAGCTCATATTCTACGGCTTGGTGTTGTCGCTCTTCTTCTTTTTGACGCAAGTAATCCGAGTAACCACCCCAATATTCCGTAATTTTACCGTCTTTTAACTCCCATATCTTGTCTACAACCATATCAAGAAAATATCGGTCATGACTGATAACAAGTAATGCTCCATCAAATGCTTTAAGTTGACCAATAAGTAGATCTATTCCATTGAGATCAAGGTGGCTGGTTGGTTCATCCGCTAGAATGCCATGTACTTGTTGGGAAAATGCGGCAGCAATTTTTGCACGAGTTTCCTCTCCGCCACTCATTGTGTCGTTTTGTACATTGGAAACACCAAGGCGAGATAACATTGCCCGGTCTTCGACCGTTTCTATTTCGATTCCGCCCAGTTGGCTGATATGTGCAAAATCACCAAAACGCTGTAATGTCGCTTCGGCTAAAACAATTTCGCCATTAAGTACTTTGAGTAAACTACTCTTTCCTGCTCCGTTATCACCCACAAGACCAATACGGTCATAAGAGTGAATTTCCAATTCATCAATATCCAAAACATCACGCCCAGCATAATCCAAGCGTATGTTTCTCGCTTTAATAATTAAACTCATTTTTATTTACTCCTGTTTAGCTCTTGAAATTTTTTATGCAGCAAACAGGATTTAGGTGAAAACAAAAGCTAGCATCACAGTGTCCTCCCAAAAAAAAAGCTATTCATCCACAGGGTGGACAAATAGCTAGTCAATTAAGTTATAACTGGAAACTATGCACTAAAAGCATACTTATAAATTAAGCATACTTTTACTTTATATATCCGCATATATTCTTAAAGACACAACAAAAGCCCACCATTATAAAATAGTGTCACTATGCAAATAGTTGTGTCTTAACGAATGCGGATAGAATGCATAAACTTACCTAAAAAATAAAATTCAGTTTTATGATAACTTTACTGTTAAAAGAAGTCTAGACAACCTTGTTTTATGCTTGGATATAAGGCTTATTTTAGGCACTGTTGCAAAGTTAGCGATGAGGCAGCCTTTTGTCTTATTCAAAGGCCTTACATTTCAAAAACTCTGCTTACCAGGCGCATTTCGCCCAGGGGATCACCATAATAAAATGCTGAGGCCTGGCCTTTGCGTAGTGCACGCATCACCTCAATACCTTTGATGGTGGCGTAAGCCGTCTTCATGGATTTAAATCCCAGCGTGGCGCCGATTATCCGTTTCAGTTTGCCATGATCGCATTCAATCACGTTGTTCCGGTACTTAATCTGTCGGTGTTCAACGTCAGACGGGCACCGGCCTTCGCGTTTGAGCAGAGCAAGCGCGCGACCATAGGCGGGCGCTTTATCCGTGTTGATGAATCGCGGGATCTGCCACTTCTTCACGTTGTTGAGGATTTTACCCAGAAACCGGTATGCAGCTTTGCTGTTACGACGGGAGGAGAGATAAAAATCGACAGTGCGGCCCCGGCTGTCGACGGCCCGGTACAGATACGCCCAGCGGCCATTGACCTTCACGTAGGTTTCATCCATGTGCCACGGGCAAAGATCGGAAGGGTTACGCCAGTACCAGCGCAGCCGTTTTTCCATTTCAGGCGCATAACGCTGAACCCAGCGGTAAATCGTGGAGTGATCGACATTCACTCCGCGTTCAGCCAGCATCTCCTGCAGCTCACGGTAACTGATGCCGTATTTGCAGTACCAGCGTACGGCCCACAGAATGATGTCACGCTGAAAATGCCGGCCTTTGAATGGGTTCATGTGCAGCTCCATCAGCAAAAGGGGATGATAAGTTTATCACCACCGACTATTTGCAACAGTGCCTCAGCAATCATATTTTTAAATTATATAACTCCCAACTGAGCTTTTGCTCCAACGATAAGGCTTTCATTTTGAGTTTCTAAGGCAAATAAACCATACATCAAAGGAGAGGCCGCTGCTCTTTCTAAAGTCTGTTCATATAGTTTATTCCAAACTTTACCCCCTAGTTTTTCATACTCGATGATTAGAGTTTTGAGGCTTTCTTCTCCAAACAAAGTTACATGCCCAGCAAAATCAATCGCTGGGTCATCTATATGGGCTGTTGACCAATCAATAACGCCTGAAACAGCTCCATCCTTTGAAGCTAGTACATGCCCAGCATATAAATCGCCATGTATAAATTGGGTGAAATCTGCCCATAGAACATCATTATCCAACCATTTTCTGTAGCGGGTTTCCAATTGCTCACTTATACCAATTTCAGATTTTACTAACTGCAAATTGTTTGCTATTTCAGGTCTTAAATCTGAAGGTTTCATAATTTTCAAATCATTTTCCCGAACTTCTTTTTCAGGAATACTATGGATTTCAAATAAGGTTTTTGCCAAAGATGTTATGTATTTCGGGCTATCTTTGTCCATATTCCAAATTATTTCATAGGTTTCAGCATCCAAATTTAAAACAGGATTATCTTTAAGTATGGGATAAGCCACTAATTCTGTAGATGAAATTCTCCAATCAGGAACCTCTACAGAAAGATGTTTTTTTACCAATTCTAAAATGCGTTTTTCTTTCTTGATTTGTTCCCTCATGCCATCACGACGAGGAATACGCAGCAACCATTGTTGCCCCTTTGTATCAAGAGCAAAAACGACCTTAAAATCAATGCCCATTTCATTGAAATTCATTTTGTCCGTAAGCAACAAGCCGTGTGCTTCAGCAAGTGATTGAATATCTTGAATTGTCATTTTTAATTTCCTTTAAAGAGTTCAATAATTAATGTTCGGATTAGATTGGCTATCATTAACAATCTCTCTCAAAAGTCTTGATGATTTTGTGGTCTTTGATCTCGTAGATAATGTCAGCAATATTATCGACCAATTGCTTGTCATGAGATACGAAGATAATAGTTCCTGCATAGGACTTCATCATTGTTTCTAATGCGGCAATACTTTTTAGGTCAAGATAGTTTCCTGGTTCATCCATAAGCAAAATATTATATTTTCCTAAAAGCATTTTGGATAAAAGCAGTTTGATGATTTCACCTCCCGATAAGTCGGATAAGTTTTTTTGAATATCATTCGCTCCGATCCCCATTGAAGCCAATACTGCACGAATTTCCGCAACTGTGTACTCGCACTCTTCCTGCATAAAGGAGAGCACAGATTTATGCGTGTTAAATTTATATCCTGTTTGTGTAAAGTAGCCAATTTCAGCTTTTGGAGATATGGTTAATCCATCAGCACGTTCTGATATCATTTTTAACAAGGACGTTTTCCCTGTTCCATTCGATCCAGTTATAGCGACTTTAGCGCCAAGCGGTATTATAAAGTTAGCGTCATCAAAGATAGTACGGCTACCAAATTTTAAGCTCAGACCATCTGCCGTAATCGGGAACTTATTGTGCAGTTCTAGGGCTGAACTTTGACGAAAACGAATAGAACGCAAATGCTCTGGTGCTTGAATATCTTCTAATGCAGCCAAACGCTTT
>NZ_JAOCIW010000004.1:0-4224 GCF_029843705.1 Shewanella sp. GD03713 | reverse complement strand
TTTATTCATCCAAGTCTCACACGTGAGACAGAATAGGGACTAAGAAATGGAACAGTTTTACGTTGGCAGTAATGGTTTGCACTACACCTGGGTTGTAGGTGAGGCTGTAATTCTTGAAGAAGAATCGGGGATGTTCTTTCCCCTTGATGCCGGTACTGAGGCCGCAGTTAAAGAATTTTTGGACTTTCTATAATGACTCTAACACCAGAAGAAGAATCACAAAAAGCAGAACTAAAAGCTGAGCTGCTATCCATGGTGCAACTGAAGCTGGCCGCCGACCATCCTATTGTCCTTGATTGGCTGGAAAGGGCAGTTAATTTTCTCGGCAAGGATCAACTTGAGCCGAATGAACGTTGGGTCTATAACCCTGCAATCGATGAGTTCGAACAAAGGAAAGTACAGTAGCTACTTTGAGCGCTTTCTTTTCGATTTAGCTTTGGTTTGGGGCTCAGCTTTCGGCTTAAGTTCGCCAAGCAGATATACCGAGTAGGCCAGCAACGCAAATGTAGCTGCAATCATTACAGCACCTAAGATTTTAATCGTTTCCGAATCCATCTTGCCCCCTCCGTTGCGACTCAATATTTTAATATTTCAATATCTTAATTTTACCATTTTCTCGGATCTCACTCAATGCTCCCCCCGCGATATACACGGGGGGTTCCGCATGAGGAGCACTCGCTCATCCCCCCGCTACGTTAGAACGATAAATCGCCCTGTACGTAGCGGGGGAACTGGGTTTCAGCCATTCCACGCACAAAAACAAACGGCCATTGCATCGATGATCGGCCATCCCTATAATGAAGCCTCAATCTCCGCATCTCTCGATGCTTCAATAGTTAAATTCCATAACTCCTTTATTTCATCGCGCATAAATCAATACTGCAGCATTGCTGTGTATTTCCTTCCTCATTTTCTTTGCGCAACAGGTGCGAACAGTCCGACCTTAACGTGGGCGAATCGGTGCTTTTGGTAGTGCCGCACTGCTATGCAGTGGGTGTTCTTACAATGGAATTTTCAGATGCATTTCGACCCCAAAGCCGAGTTGATAAAGTTACAAAATCAAACCAAAAGCATTCGTAAACCGAGCTACGTTTCCTCACGTTTAGACCGGTACAAAGCGGAGCTGCTGCTACTTCGAAAAGAAGGGGCATCCATCGCAGAACTGCAGCGCTGGTTACGGGCAAACAGAGTGAAAGTGGCATGGTCAACGGTCTCTCGTTGGACGGCAAAACATGCCTAGGTTTTCATCGCCACAGAAACAAGCGGCATCGGTAATCAAGCAGCTCCAGGGCAACATTTTAAAGTCCGTGAGTACCGCAAATAATTACGAGAAAAGCCTGCTCCAAGTTGCCAAATACATTCAAGAAAACCAGCTTGGCTCACTGCGTAAAATCACTCCTGAAGCCGCGAACATGTATTTAGAACACCGAAGGCAACAGGTAGGGCAGAAAACGCTGGATATGGAGCGTCAGGCGCTTCAATGCATGATGATCCATGTGACCAAGCAGCTAAATCACACTCAAAAACTACCGGTTATAGAATCAGAGTTAGACGAAGCATTAAAGACCCGTTCTTACCCCGCTCACCAAATCAAAATGATCATCGAGGCACAGCTTCCACACAATGCCCTCGCCACCGAGATAGCGGCCGCAGCCGGCTTACGCGCCCACGAGCTCCTCACACTGCAACCCGTTCACCAGAAAGCAGCAGATCTAAGGCCAAGTTTGGGTACCAAATGGCACGGATTAAATGGTGATCGGTTCACCGTAACCGGTAAAGGCGGATTAACTCGAGAAGTCGTCATTCCCACGCATTTAAGCGAGCAATTACAAGCACGAAAGCTAACTCACCCCATTCAGAAAATAGATCGAGGGATCTACTACGTGCAGCATTACGACATTGCCGGTGGCTTGAACTGGTCAAGCTCCTTTTCCTCAGCATCCAAACGGATGTTGGGCTGGTCAAATGGCGCCCACGGCCTGAGACATTCATACGCTCAGAGCAGAATGGATATGCTTCAAAGATTAGGGTTATCGAGAGCGTTAGCTTTGGAAACGGTTAGCCAAGAAATGGGGCATTTTAGACCGGAAATAACAAAGGTTTATCTGAGGTGATTTAGGTGCAAAATAACACCATATAACACCATATAACACTTTGATCCCACCTTATGTGGGATCAAAGATTGCTTCGTTTGTGCAAATGAGATTAAATAAAACTCACTTATCTGATAGTAAATAAGTTATCAGTTAAGTGATTTTAAGGGGTTCGGAATGGCCGTTCTTCACCCCTTGAAAACCAATATTTATTTATGTTTAAACGGTAATTTAAGTAACCGTATGAGGACAATGACACCACTCAACAAGTTTGTCATAGCTCTCAACAGTTCAACTATTTCACTAATGAAATTACTGATGTAATTCATGTGAACTCCTGTTGTTTGTGCCTAACACACGTTAGGCGCAGACAACGCACCCAACCCCAGAACAACGTTAACCCCGCTGCTCTTTTACTACATAGTAAATATCAATACAGACCAATTAAAAATAACATCGGTTGTTGAAATTGAAGCCACAACACCACGAATGCATGTATGCACTTACAGTGTTACAAGCAAAGCCTAACACAGCTCTTTTCTCTCTTAAATAGAAATGCTGAAGGGTTTTTTCCCTAGGAAATTTGAAGATAAACAAGGGGAAAATCTCCCCCGAACCCCCTCTGAAAAGAAAAGAGCATAGCGCTATTGTCCACAGGGTCCACACGGCCGCGCGCCGCCCTCCCTTGTCCTCCGGACGGTCGGCGCTACGTTGTGTGGACTTGTGGACAAAGCTAGGAGCGATAATGCGGTCGCACAACGTGCTCCGCTGTGCCATTCCGCTACGCGGAACCCCTACCGCGGACTTAAAAAAATTAAGTACAGTATCGGGTTCATTCTACGTTGCGGAGAAGCTTTTTTGAGTGCCATTCCGAGAGTCCTTACGCCCCACTGTTAGCGCCATTGGCGTCCACCGCAGTAGTGGGAAATCAACCGTATTATCATTTGCTCTAATCGCTACCTAGACTCTATGAAGCAGCGTGGCTATTACGTCATTTCGGGTTGATTTGGTTCACTGGCCAGCTTCCGGCTTCCCTTGATAACTGGCGTGATGCGCGTCGTTCCGTACCAAAGCATCTTGATTCCAATACGGAGTGCAGAGAAAACTTCTTGAAGTGCCTTTCTGAATAGCTATAATGAAAGGACTTTGTTGGTTCAAAGTATTCTCGATTAAACCGCCCGGCAAGGCGGTTTTTTCACATCTGGGGTAAGAGATTACTCCCGATCCCCTCCGATCGCAATTCTTTGAAATACCTCCCTAAACTCCTATGCGTCCAATCAGCATTATGTTGAATAGGCATTTTTACCCCTAAAAACACGCTTTAGATCCACTTTAAGGGCTGAAATAGCCTAAATTCGACCTCAAAGATCCATTTAAGCCCTATTTTGGGCTGAAAATTAGCAACGAAAATCCACTTTCCGATCGCTCACTTTTTAAGCTCTTAGCTTTGAGGGCAAAATTAAACTGAAAGCGCTATTTTTCTAAGTTACCAATCTCATTGATGCCTTTAATAAAATCGTTGCCGTTCGCAAAGGATAAGCCTATAGTGTAATTACATATGTAATTACACGAGGTTTCTATGGGCACAATCAACATACGCATCGATGACGAACTCAAAGAGCGTTCTTTTGCTGCATTGGAAAAATTAGGTGTAAGCCCTTCAGAAGCCTTACGCCAGACGCTTGAATATGTCGCGACAAGAGGCGCTTTGCCCTTTAAGCCGGTACTGCTCACAGCAGATGATGAAGCCTTGATTACCTTGGTAAAAGAGCGTTTAGCGACCCCTCGCAAGGGGATCGAGGTTTCGCTCGATGACCTATAAGTTAGAGTTTGATCCCCGCGCCCTAAAGGAATGGAAGAAGCTCGGAGATCCCATCAGGCAGCAGCTAAAAAAGAAATTGGCGGAGATACTGGAGCATCCCCATATCGAAGCAAACAAGCTCAGGGATCTCCCTGACTGTTACAAAATCAAGTTGCGAACATCGGGATATCGCTTGGTATACCAAGTTCAAGATGAACGCATTACCGTGTTTGTCGTGGCCGTTGGCAAACGAGAACGCTTGGCGGTGTATTCAGCGGCAGAGAAACGCCTTTAGTCTACGAGAGTAGACTTCTATTCCTATAGGGCGAG
>NZ_JAOCIW010000003.1:0-203051 GCF_029843705.1 Shewanella sp. GD03713 | reverse complement strand
TGGGCGTGGCGTATTAAAGCATCTGTTATGGGTAAACGGTTTGTGGATTTCCAAAGGGCCGGAAACCCTCATGTCACCAGCCATTCGTCGATTAATTAAGTAAGAGGTCAACATGCTTTGGAAATCGAAGATTAAAGAGAGTTACGACAATCTCAATATCTCTAACAAAAACATAGGTCGTTCTAATCTGGCACTAAGCATTAGCGTGGTACTTTTGCTGTTCATGGTGATGACCAAGCAGACCGAAGTCATTGTCATGCCAAACGACTTTAAAGAGCCGATTGTCATGAACGGCAATAGCGTGACTCAAGAATTCAAAATCCAATGGGGCCTGATGATTGCAACCATTATCGGCAACATCACCCCCAAGAATGCTAAGTTCGTCATCGACAGGGTGACCAAGATGATCCCGTTAGAACTTAACCCCGATGAAGCGGAAGCGACGATGGCCGCAGCTATCGAAGAAATGGCGCTTAGGGGTGTTAGTCAGAAGTTTGTCCCGTCTGACGCGATTTATTCATCTGTCACAGATTACGTATGGGTTGTGGGTGAACAAACCACAATCTCATTAAAAACAGGCGCAGCTGATACTACTGCGTACACCTTTGAATTAAAAATCGGGATCCGAAACGGCAATCCCATGATTCTGGATATTCAACAATATCCAGCTGCTGTTAACCCTGCTCAACGTGAGCGTGAAATTCTCCAAGGTAAAAACGCAACAACGGCCTTGGATAAAGACAGTGTGATTAAAATCGAGTCACGGTGAGACCTATGAATAAAAGACCCCTTTCAACTGCAATCCTTCTTTCATTAATGATCGCTCCTGCTTTTGCGGCTGACGATGACATTTATTCGTTACCGACTGAATCGGTGAATCCGCAACGAGTACCTGTTTTGGGTACTGATTTCAATCAAGCAGAAGAAAAGCTACAGGCTGAATTAAACAGCCCTTATGCGAATCAACCTCTGTCCATCGATACGAGCAAAGAAATTGGTACCCAAACTGCATTATCGGTTTCGCCCAATGAACAAGTGCTCTATCAACAGCCAGTGACCCAGCCGCCATCGCAGCAACCGATGCAACAAGCAGATCATCAACAAGTCCCCACTTACGGCGGCGCGAGCCCTGTTAATCCGACGGCGATCTCCCCTGCCAATGCCGGAGAAGTCATTAGCCGTCGTGATGACTCAATGGACTACTTACGCAAGCAGTACAAAAGCCATCAAGTGATTGCATTGAAAGCCGGTGGCACAACGACATTGCCAATTTCGCTGTCAACCACTAACCGAATCGCGACCTCTTTCAAAAACGCCAAAATAACCACGTCAGTACCGAGTGATGCGGCGCTGGTTTACGGTGAGCAAGGTTTTGTGTACGTCACACCTGGCGTTAACGCTGGCGCGATTGACTTGATAGTTGAAGAAGATGGCGCACCAGAGACCGCAGTATCACTCTACTTGGTGCCATTAAACGTCCCGCCAGTGCTCGTGGAGTTAACCGTTAGCTATAACGCGAGTCAACGCAATGCAGCTTTGCAAGCCGTGTCTATCTACAGCGAGAACGAAGCTAAGGAGCTGGAATCGGCAAAACAAGCAGAGCGTGAGCGTATTACTAATAACCAACCCGTCGCTGACAGCCATGTTGACGATGTAATGACATTACTGGAAGTTGTGGCTAAAGCCGAAGTTCCGGCAGGTTACGAACTGCTTGAAGGTGACACCATTCCGGCGGAAGTGCGTTACCCGTGCGATATTCGCCAAATGCTCCCCCTTTACCATGAAGTGAAACAACGCTTAATTGGCTCCAAATTGGTCGTTGACATCATGGAGGTCAGAAACGATGTCAATGGCTTACGTTCATTCCGCGACGAGGCCTGCATGGGGCCAGGTCGTGAAGATGTGATGGCCGTTGGTGTGTTAGATAAAGCGACATTAGGCCCAAGGGAAAGCACCGAAGTGTACATTCTGCGTGACCGCAGCTACTTCGAGCGCCAAATGAAAGTTCCACGTCGTAGTCGTGTAGGAGGTTAACATGCAAGCGTTACAGGATTTAAAAACCAAGTGGCTTGCGCTTCCATCGAATCAGCGCACTATCGCGTTAATCGTGATATTGGCAATACCTGCTTATCTTGTGGCTGAAGCCATTTTCCCTTCAGCGCCGAAAACCCCTGTCAGCTCAATCCCAGCCAGAGCGAAGCCTATGTTTATGAGTACCATGGGGAGCGAGCGCTTGGAGTCCACCCAGACTTCCGGCCAGCTCATAGCTATGCGAAAGAAAATTCAAGAGCGTGAAAAAGCGATTGATGCACAGTACACCGAGCAAAAAGCTAGTGAAAAGCGAATTCAGCAACAGGTCGATACCCTGCAAATGTCTCAGCTTGAATCACAAAAACGCCTCGAGACCATCGCGCATCAAATGCAAATGCTGGTTGAACAACAAAGCAAAAATGCCGCAACAGCTCGAGACAGTGTGAGCGCGAAAGGAGCTCGACCAGAAAATATCGCCCAGCAAGCACCTTCATTGCCAAGTACCGAGTTTAGCCTAGACCCAATGGCAAGCCTTAAGTCGAATGTCGCCATGACCCCGCCAGCGTCAAAGACTTTAACCATGAACCGTGGTGACGTGAGTTTAGGTAAGGCCGCTGCCACAGGTGATGAAGCAAATGTTGGTAATGCGTCAACAGCCAAAAACCAAGTCGCAGCCAAAGCAAAACAAGCGATTTCTCAAGAGAACACAGGTTCTATCAAGAAAACTGAAAAAGAGCCTGAGACATGGTTGTCAGCTGGCACAGTAATACCAACCGTCTTGCTTACGGGTCAACATGTACCTACCAGTTCATCGGCGCAATCAAACCCAGCTCCAGTGTTATTAAAAATCGTAGACGTTGGGGTGATGCCTAACGGTTTCACTATCGATCTAGTGGGTTGCACAGTGATTGGCGCGGCCCGTGGTAGTGCCAGTACCCGTCGTGTCGAAATCCGCGCTGAGAGTATCAGCTGTATCGACCAGAGAGGTCGTGCGATTGAACAGCCGTTCATTGCCGCAGTGCAAGGTCAAGACGGTCATAGCGGTATCCCAGCCAAGTTAGTAACACTCTACGGTGAAGTGGTGAAGCAATCCTTCTGGGCAGGCATCTATGGCACTGGCGCCCAAACCCTCACACAAGCCGCGACCAATCGAGTGTCTGGTGATGTGGTTTATGACGGCACCTATTTCAAAAACACGGCGACCAGCTCACTTGCTGGTGGCTCAAGTACCGCATTCGATAAGATTGCTGACTTCTACCTGCAGTTAGCCGACGAAGCCAGGCCGTATCTGGAAATGCACGGCGGCATTGAAGGTGTTGACCTCATTGTTCAACGCGGTGTTAGTCTCAAATATAAGGGTTAAGCAATGACAACCGAAAACGTAAATTCTGAAAAATTGGAACCGACTATCGGCGCTCTGGCTGAGCCAGAGCAAGCCGCTCCCGCTGAGGTTGCACAATCCGTCGCTGAGCCAACGCCAGCGACACCCGCGGCTCCGCAGGGCTTGTCCCCCGTCAAAATGATCATGGTGATGGCAGGCCTAGTGCTGCTATTTGGCGTGATGAAATTTGGCATGAGCTTCTTTGGCACGGGTGTAAGCGCCGAACAAACCAATACTCAATCCAAAATCGTAGTAGCAGATTTAGGTGAGATGTTTCAGCAATGGTCAAAGGAATCGGTTAACCAAGCGGATTTAAGCTCGGCGGCTCAAGAACTGGGACAGCTCTACTTTGACATGGGATACCTCGTCATAGATAGCAGTATGACGCTGCGCATTCCTGAAGAGTTCAAAATGGACATCCCAAGAGCAGAGGTGTTGCTCCGCATTAAGCAAATTCGTAGCGAATACCAAGACGAAGGCAAAGTACCGCCATCGCCACAGCAGCTGCTTCAGATGGCAGGGAATTAATTGTTTATGGCTGACATGGAAATCGCTCAAGCGTTGTTGGCAGCTAGTGAACAAAACCAGCTAGCCCAGATTATTGAGACTCACAATCTGGGTGAGCTCCCACACTCACTGCGATTAGCCATCAACATATTTGAGATTAACGCAGATAATATCCAGCAACACCCCGAGGCAGCGCAGTCCCTTCTGCGTTGCCCAATTCCAACGACATTTGGTGAGACTGAATCAATCAGGCGCACCATATTGTCACTGCTCACCCAAAAGCACAGTTAGGCAGGATGTATGGCCAGTAAGAAAGCAGCCAAAAAAATCACCGGCGATGACGAAAATGTTATGGGCTTACGCCAACAGCGTCCCATCCGTGTTCATTTACGTCGGCACTTTAGCGAGAGCAAATCAGAGTTAACTCGTGCCATTGAGCGGTCACAAGAGATCTATATAATCGCGCTTTGCTTAGGGGCGCTTGACTGCCTTTATTGGCAGGCTATGGGCTTAGGGGAAATAAAACTGGCCAAGGGCATTAGCCGCTTACTGGCTAAATCCTATCAACATCACCCAATACGGGTTAGCTCAACACCTATTTGACGTTATCAGCAAGGAAATCATGGACGTAGCAACATCTTTTATTCAACTTGACCAGCCTTTGTTTATGCCTGGGATCACCGGGACAACCAAGGCTTTATCAGCGTTAATAACTGACATCGATTGGCCAACCGGCGCGACATGTGCGATGCAGGAAGAGGACGGCGAAATCATTTTCTGGAAAGCGCCAGTGGAGATCGTCATGTCAGTGCGTGACGACGCGGAAAGCCGTGGGGCTCTGCCGTCACTTAGCTTCATTCATTTAGTGCTCAGCTGCGTGAGTAGAATATAGTTCCTCATACTGAGTATTAAAGTTTCATACTTAAATGGCAACGATCAGAGTACGCGCCATTTCTAAAACGTTTACGTCCCTACCTAAGCCAGCGTCTCTCAGGCGCTGTTTGGACAGAAATCATTCAGAGCAAAAGTCTGGATTGTGTACTTTCCCGAAACAATCCCCATTCTAAATCAACCTAAACCGTTCACTTCCCATTCTAGCGCTGCCGAAGACGTTTGCACTTCCAAGATGAATTTGACACGACCATTGTCCAGTAAACAGATAGCCAAATAAGTAATGTATTTTATAATCGATACACTCCCCCTTGCCGCGTATTAAAAAATAGATACAACAATCTTTATAATGTATGCGAAATTAGATACCATTATCACTGTAGTGTATTTAATTTGAGATACAAAATTATGAAAAAATCCGGTGTCTATGCCGTTGCACTCAAGCAAGTCAAAGCAAAAATCAGCGCTTTACTCGGTTTATCTGTGCCTAAACCGCCGAAAAATGGTTGGGTGCGCAGTATCCGTGAGGCCTTGGGGATGTCGGGCGCGCAATTAGGTGAACGTCTTAATCTCTCTCGTAATCAGGTCTCCATATTGGAGCGTAAAGAAGCTGATGAAACCATCACACTCAAACAACTTAAACAACTGGCGACCGGGCTCGATGCCGAACTGGTTTATGCGATTGTTCCGCGTCAGTCGATTGATGACATGATAGAAGCGCGCGCTATGGAGTTGGCCAAGCAGCGTTTGGCCATGAGCCACCAATCGATGTTTTTAGAAGCACAGCAGTTAACCTCAGAGCAACAACAGCAAGCGCTGGTTCAATTAGCCAATGAAATTAAAACGGGCAGCACCCGAGATTTGTGGAAAGTCAGTTTGCAGGAGAAATACCAATGAGTCTGTTTGTTGAACCAGAGGGTGCAACCCAACTAAATGCCGATGATGTTGCCGGGCTGAAATTTGATCACATCACGACTCGCGAAGAGCTTAATGAGCTTGAAAATGCCAACATACTACAAGGGTTGAGTTGGTTATCCACGACGCCTAAAACCAGCATGGATGACATTCTTTCTATGGCGTTTGTGGAAGAGTTGCATCAACGTTTGCTTGGTGATGTGTGGGAATGGGCCGGCAGCTACCGTCACCGAGAGTTGAACATTGGTGTCGATCCGCTGAATATCCGGCCAGATTTATACAACTTACTGGAAGACATCAAATGCTGGATTGAGTTTGAACACTATGACAGCCTAGAACTCTCGGCTCGGATACAGCACAGGTTAGTTAAAATTCACCCTTTTCCTAACGGCAACGGACGTCACTCGCGAGTGATGACGGACTACATACGAATGGTACTACTCAAACAAAAGCCTTTAGTTTGGTCCAATACAGATTTGGATAAACAAAGCCAAGAGCGGGGTGAGTACATTGCGAGCTTACGCCAAGCTGATGCCGGCGATTATGCGCCTTTAATTCAATATCTTCAGGCGAAAGGGAATGTGACTTAAACCAAGCGTTAAGAGCTAAATATACAATTACAGTGTGGATAGTTAAAACAGGCTGGAACGTCAGCCTCTTTTCTTTGTACAGAGAGCAAGCTCACCAAAACAACCCCCAACACCACAACGGCAATTCTAAGTAACTTTGGGACAAAACCTTGTTAGATTTTTTACTCTAATTCGTTGATTTCGGATTAATATTTGTAAGGCAATTATTTAACCTGAACTCGGGATAAGAAAATTTGAACTAATAGCCCTCCAAGTGATCGGATCTTTCGACCAAGAGAAACCCCATCACACCGGAGGGCCTATGCATAAATTAGTGGAAGTGTTTTGCGATGTCGATGATTTTTGCACTGTTTTCATTCCTGAATGGGAAAAAACGCTGTTAACCGATGGCACACGCAAGCGTCAACGCGCTGGCCGTATGACGATGAGCGAAGTGATGACCATCATCATACTTTTTCAGATGTCCCACCACCGTGATTTCAAGAACTTCTACATCGGCTATCTGGCTCATTTCTACAAATCTGCTTTTCCTAATTTACTCAGCTATACCCGCTTTCTTGAGGTGATGCCCGCGGCTTTAGTGCCGCTTTGCAGCTACTTTGCCAGCCTCAAGAGTGCTCCCACTGGCATTGAATTTGTTGATTCAACCAGCATCAAAGTGTGTCATAACCTACGTATTCATCGCCATAAAACCTTAGCTGGACTGGCGTGCAGAGGAAAAGGCACCATGGGGTGGTTCTATGGCTTTAAGCTGCATTTGATTGTGAATCATCAAGGTGGAATCGTGGCGGCCAAAGTGACACCAGCGAATGAACATGACACAAAACCGGTGAAAGAGATGGTGCACAGTGATATGAATAAACTCTATGCAGATAAAGGGTATATCAGTAAAGCGCTATCGAGTGAATTACTGGAAAAAGGCGTCACACTGGTGACAAACGTGCGTAAGAATATGAAAGCGAAGGCAATGTCGTTGTGGGATAGAGCGATGCTGTCGAGACGTTTCATCATAGAAACCATCAACGACCAGTTAAAAAATATCTCTCAAATAGAGCACTCTAGACACCGCAGCGTGCATGGTTTTATGCTCAATATGATTGCGGGACTTATCGCCTATCAATTGAAAGACAATAAGCCACAACTGAACATCACTCACGCGGAGTTTAATGCTATTGCAGTTATGGCTTGTTAAACCGATCTCAGGTTATTTAAAGTTAGTATCAAAACTGATGAACAAGCTATCCCTCTTCTTTGCAAGAATGATTTATTTGGTCAAAACTCGCAGCAGACTGAGCGGTTCAAAACAGTAGAAGTGATCACTCATGGACAGCAGAAGCGATCAATTGCACCAGCACCACCAGATAGCGGCACTGCACCGAATTGCGCACACGGCTGTTACAGACTGAACGCTTCTACCGGCGACAGCTGCCCAGGCTGCTGGTCGAATTGCCCAATTGCAAGCAAGAAAAAGCCCCAAGGAAATGGGGCTGATTAGCACAGAGTGTTATGTCCCGAAAGATCCCGCCGATTTAGGGAAGCTGATAACAACGAAGCACACCGAATTATGAACAGCCTCCACCAAATCGGCTATACCTGTACTAGCTCAGACTTGATCTGACAGTTACCAGTTTTATGCTGGTGTCTGTCAGATTAGATTCGAGTCAGATTCTTTTCCGCCCAAACCCGTTTCCCATCAATCAATGTTTCAACTGGCGTTCTGCCGTTGCACATTTTGCCTTGATGAGTGCGTTCATTGTTGTAGTAAGACAGCCACTCGTCCAGATCTTTTTGCAGCTCCTCCAGCGTTTGGTACAGCTTTTTGCGGAAGGTCACCTGATAAAACTCGTTCAGGATCGTCTTATGAAACCGCTCGCAGATCCCATTCGTTTGCGGCGACATCGCTTTGGTTTTCGTGTGGTCGATATCATTAATCGCCAGATATAGCTGGTAATCATGGTGCTCGACCTTGCCGCAATACTCTGTGCCACTGTCAGTTAAAATACGCAGCACCGGCAACTGCTGTGACTCGTAAAACGGCAATACTTTGTCGTTCAATAAGTCCGCTGCAGTGATAGGTGTTTTCGTAGTATAGAGCTTGCAATGAGCGACTTTGCAGTACGTATCGACATAGGTTTGCTGATAGATACGACCAACGCCCTTGAGGTTTCCGACATAAAACGTGTCTTGCGACCCAAGGTAGCCTGGGTGCGCGGTTTCAATCTCACCACAGGCCTCATCGTCGTGTTTTTTGCGCTCAAGTGCCGCAATCTGTTCATCAGTAAGTTGAATGCCATCGCGAGCTACTTTGGCTTCCAAGGCTTTCAGGCGCTTCTTAAAGTTCTCTAAATCATGTCGCAACCAGATTGAACGGACACCACTGCCAGAAACAAACACGCCTTTTTTGCGCAGTTCATTGCTGGTTCTGTGTTGGCCATGGGCTGGAAATTCAATCGCATACTCCATCACTGCCTGTTCAACAGCTTCTTCGACACGGTTCTTGAGATTTGGACTTCTACGACTTTTTTCGATCAGTGCATCAACACCGCCATCGTCCACTAACTCGCGGTAACGATAAAACGTATCACGAGACACACCCATGACTTTGCAGGCTCTGGAGACGTTGCTCAGTTCCTCTGCCAGATTGAGTAAACCTGTTTTGTGTTTGATGATTGGATTGTTACTATGGAGCATGAGAGTTACCTCTTTGGTTTTGATTAAGGATTCGACACCCACAATCAAAACTGGTAACTCTCACCTTTTCAAGGCGATGTGTCAGATCAAGTCGAGACTAATTCAGCTATACCTCATTCCGTATAATCTTCAAACTCCCATCTCCCTAACCGCGATACTTTCTCTGCAACTTCGTTCCAATTTTCACCAGAACAATCCTGTAAAAAATCTTTAATAGCAACAACAATCCTTTGGTAGTTATACTCGCGGACAATAAGATGATGGCGACCCATAACAACCTTATCAATGCCATAGGTTTCCTCTAACCATCGTGGTGTACACACCTCTATTTCAAACGATTCCTCACCGTCTTTTCCTTCGGGACCCACTATGGCCTGGAGGAGGAACCCAAACATTCCTTGGTCCTCCGGTTGGTAATTTTCGAGGTCATAAATATCGGGGCTATGAAGCCGTTTTAATTCTGCATTCATTGTTTAATCCGTTATATCCAGATGGCCATTTGATTGCCAACGATTTGACTGTTGGCCTGGGAACCTTTGCTCAAAATTAGCTTGAGTTTTATCCAGTCTTGGTTTGTAGCTAGGTGACCTGTATTGCTTCAAACCATCCTTGCTGACCAGCGTTTTCCCATCGCTGGCAACTTTATAGCCATCACCGACCCAAGCTTTACCAAGTTTGTCTGCTTCAGCCCTCGTTCCCGAGCCTAAACCAAAATTACCTTTACCTTTAGCGGCGTCACGCAGTATTCCAATTTCCTTCCCTGCACTCTTTGCAACTCCAGGTAATCGGGCCTTGCCTATGAGTTCGACGGCTTTTTCTACCGCCTTGATTTTACCTAGGGATGGTATGGGAGCGATGGCTGTTGCAGCCATAAGAGCCTCGCCAGACCCTTCGGCAACGGCCTCTGATTGTTCTTGGGTTGTCAGGCCTGAAATATCCCCACCGCCCAAGGCCCCACCTTCATTTCCATGCAAGTAACGGCAATCATAGCAGTTTTTAGCAAAGATGCTGCTATCATCAGTACCTATTCCTGTATTATTGCTACCCCCACCCTTCCCCGCATTCTGCTTCGGAGAGCCTATTGCCTCGGTTTTCTGTGTACCTGTTGCCGAGCTTGATTGCCGACTTGAACCATTACTGCTTCTATCGTAAATAACCGTCCAGCCTGAGCCACGACCACTGCCGTCCATTCGTCTCTTTTTCTCAGGATTTTCCTCTTCTGGCTTAGGACATCCTTCGTTTTTATCTGGGCACTCGGCATAGTATCCCGTTGGGTCAGTCCCTGCGAGCGGGTTGTTCATAATGTAGCTGTAGGGATTCACACTCTGGGTTGAGGTCGGACTCTGGATGAACGGGTCCACCGACATAAATCTACCGAGGTTATAGTCGTAAATCCGCCCGTTCATATGAATTAACTGCTGCTCATTCAAATGCTCATGGTCGGTAAAACCGCGGCGGTTCTTATTGGTGACCGCTAAATCCTGTAGCTGTGAGAGTACCGTGTTTGTATTTTGAATATCCAGCTTATGGTTAATACCTAAATCGGTGGTGCGACCAAAGGGGTCAAAATAGCGTTGACTAACGATATTGCCATTTTGATCGGCTAGGGTGGTGGCACTGCCGAGGCGGTCTTTGAGAGTAAATTGCAGCAAATGACCACGCTGTGAGGTATAACTGAGTACAGCGATATCATCTAAGTAGGCACGCCAACTGCCATCACTGTCTGCTTCATAGTACTTATCGACATAATAAGTGGTTGTCGTTGCACTACTGCCGACCGTGCGGCTTTGCTTGGCGCGCATATTATCGCTGCCATAGACAAAGCTCGTGGTGGCACCACGGCCTGAGACGCTCAGCGGTTTATCCATGGCATTGTAGGTCATGGTGAGACCATCACCCACACGTAAATTACCGCGATTATCGTATTGAAAACTCACCGTCGTACCATTGAGTTTATCTAGCTGGCACACAGCGTTTGGCTTGTAACCACAGGCGCTGCCGCCATAACGGTAGGCAGTGCTGCTATTGGCACTGTAGTCGGTTTTCTTAAGGAAGTTCCCGACCTTATCGTAGGCATAGTTAACCGTGGCACTAAAGGTCGGATTGGTATTGCTAAACTGATACTCGGTTAGGCGATTAAGCGTGTCATAACGGTAGCTCTTAGTTAGGCCTGTCACCCCATCACGTTCACTGGTGAGATTCATAAACTCATCGTAGCCATCGTAGTAGTGCGCATGAATACGCCCCAGCGGGCCATCCACTTCGACACTCGCCATGGTGCCTTCGCTGTAGTAGCGGCGAGATTCCGACATCACCTGGTTACCAAGTTCAGCGCCGGTGATATGGCCTGCCTCATCCATGGCTGTGACTTGACGATAGAGGTAGCCAGAAGCAGCATTGCTGGTCTGCTCGAGGTAACCATAATCGTTATAGGCATATTTGAGCGTTAAGCCGTTCGGGTATTCGAGCGCCTTAGGTCGACCATAGAAGCTATCGTATTGATGCTTAACCGTGCGGCTCACACCATCAACGGTGACCGTGGTTTGCGCCAATTGCTGCGCAGTTGTGTAGGCATAAGTGCGAGTGACGCCGTTTTCGGTTTCAGAAGTGAGTAAGCCTTGTTTGAGCGTGTCCCACACAAAGGTGGCAGTACCTGGTGCACTACCGCCCGTGGTGGTTTTACTGGTAACGCGCCCCAGTACATCGAGTACGTAGGTTTGTACCACGCCATTGGCGTCGGTTTGCTTATCCAGTTCACCTACACTGTTGTAACCAAAATTGGTGGTGCCTTGGTTAGGGTCGATAACTTGGGTTTTATGACCAAAACCGTTGTAAGTCGCTTTGATATCACTATTGTTAGCATCGCGGATAACTAACGGCCTACCGGCGCTATCGTAGGCAAAGCGGTTGGTGCCATTTTGCGCATCCACGGTTTCATATAACCAGCCTTGACTGCCATAGGTGCGCGACATCAATCGTCCTTCGACATTGATATCGGTGGTTAACCCGTTATAGGTGTATAGGGACTCTAGTCCACCGGAGCGCCCATTAGGAATGGTGCGTCTTCTGGGTCTATCAAGTGCATCAAAATCACTGAACTCAGTATAGTCTGCCGCCGCGCCGTTACCATAGGGCGTTGACTCTCGGGTTAAACGTCCAAGCGCATCATAATGTTTATCCTGATACTGATAACCCCCATCAAAGCCTTGGGTTACAGTGCGCAGTAATCGACCTTGGCCGTCAACATATTGCTCCGTTTCGGGGATACCTGCACCACTGGTGCGGGTCATCACCACAGGAATATTGTCGTTGTCCTGCGGCGGATTATTGCCCTCACTGGCGAGTAAATAGCGCAAATAGCGGGTAGGGCTGCCCGTCTGTTTGACCTGCACCGGACGACCAATACCATCGTACTCGGTTTGAATGATGATATTGTTGGGCGCTATCACTTTGGCGGGGAGTCCTAGCCCCATATCGTATTCGGTGGTGGTGATATGGCCCTTGGCATTGGTGACCTTGTAAGGCAGATAACCATCGTCAGCCTGAGTTGTACCGTCTTTCGTGTAGGTAAAGCTGGTTTGCCTTGCCGCCATGGCAATACACGTACTGCTTTGTCCTGTGGTTTTGGTCCACAGTGGCAGACCGTAACTGTTTAATCCGGTTTCTTCGACGCGATTGCAACTGCTATTACTGGCGGTATAGGTCATCTTGATGGGGAGGCGATGCACACTATCCCAGGTATTGACCGTTTGCAATTGCCACTGCGCCTTATCCGTCGCGCCTACCGGGTCATCTCCCCAGTTACGCTGCGCGGTATTGTGGGTCGTGCGTGTCCAGTTGAACTTATTCAGCCACCAGTTATTAGGATCAACAGCAAAGCTGGTTTCAGTCATACTGCTGTAAGTGTTGGCTTGCCCTTTAATGTAATCAGTAACGGTTTGAGTTTGCTTGCTAATATTGCCCCATGCGTCCACATCACTAGAATTGACTTGGGTTTCTGTCTTGGACAAGGGTGTCCCCTGTAAATCCCACTGCTGTTTAACAACGGACACGGGGTAAACCCACTGCGTCCCTGACGGGGTGGTCGCTAGCGCGTCATAGTCAATCTGCTCGCGGACCAACGGGGTCTGCTTACAAGCATATTCTGATTCACTACTGAGGCACACTCGAGACTCTTGCAGTTTTCCGGTTAACGGAAATAATTGATGGTATTCGTGAATGTTGCGCAGGCCGCGGTCAACATCATCGGCAATGATGGCTCGAAACCCTTGAAAGCCTCTGCCAGCGCGATTATAGATGGCCTCTCTATAGTGGTATTGCGTCTGCTGCGTGCCTCCGCGCCCGTTATCACTAAAGCTGTCACTCACCACATACATCGATGACGTAAAGTAAAAATGTGTTCTGCTTGGGTCGTTATCAATATACCGCTCTGAGGGGACTTGATAAAACGGCGTACTCTCAATGCGCCCCGTGAGCACCCGCGACAAGGGGGCGTAATCCCACTGATAGGTTTTACCGAGACCATCTTGGACTTCATACACAGTATCAACTAACTTGCCGTGGTCAGTCCCTTCGCCCGCCTGATTGTGTTGCTCAAAATACCCACCGACATAGGCTGGCGAACCGCTCGCAAAGTACATTGACAAATTCGCATAATAGTAAGGTTGGCCAGCGACATTGATGTACTGGCCTTTACCTGCAGTTTGGTTGTAGCTGGTCATCATTTGATAACTGAAATCAGCAAAGCCATTGTTATCAATATCGTTAATCATCAAGCCGAGTGAACGGTCACCGTTTCGAATAAATAACGACTGAATGGGCGCATAAACCACATTGGGTATTTCGCGACCGATAGTGGCTCCTACACTACTGTCTTTAAAATCGAGTACTGTCCAATGAAAGCGCCGAGCGTCATAGCGAGACCAGTCAATGTCAATTTCAAGCCATGGATGGCTACTCAAGTTGACTTCACCGCGGTGCAAATCATCGTTGCAAACCGTGACATCATAGGGCTCTTGCGAGCCACTATTGCTAGGATTACCTGAAAAGCTCACGCACACATTGTCTTGACTGTGCGTGGCAACCAGCAGTTCGTCCACGCCGTCACTGTCAATATCGGCAACGCGCAGCCCGCCCCAGCGTGATTGTATTCGTGTGGTGCCATTTTGGTAGGCTTGGTAGGCATGAATACCCGTCCCTGTTCCTAAGCTGCGTTCTGGAGAAAAGGTGCGATTACCGCGATTTTCCCGTACCTGCCAACTGAAGCTGCTGCCCACTTGTAGTGCGCGAATATAATCAGATAAACCATCACCATTGATATCAGCAAACACATACTCATTGTTAACATGATTGGTGGGTAGTCCTAGCGTTGCACTGGATACCGCGGTCCCAAGGGTTAACAAGCCGCTGGATGAAATACTGCCAAACTGGACACTGATTTGCTCGGATGCGTTAGCAAGACGCAAGGTCTTGACCACATCCATCACACCATCACCGTCCATATCCATATAGCGTATCTGCTCAAGATAGCTCTTGCCATCATAGGTTGTCTTGCTGCGCGTTGTGAGTAAGTGAGGGCCTGAAAAACTCGGTGTCACTCCGCCTTGGTGTTGGTAGTAATAAACCTTGTGGTCAGCCCCGATATAGGCAAAATCTTGATGACCATCGCCATTCAAATCTAAAATCTGTAGCGTGGCCCCTACGCCAGAGGGGTTAGTCCAAAAGTCGCTCGGCAGGATGACATTCGTGGGAATGAGGGGTTGTGGGACTAAGTCCTGGTTAAATTGGAACAGGCTTACTTGTCCACTTGTGCGATTGACGATGAAAAAATCACTAATGCCATCACCATTCAGGTCCCCTTGTGGGTAATAAAAGATACCGTTAGCAATATCGCTTGATTGTGCCGAGGCGTCATAGGCAAGCGTGTAATCGCCACTGGCTTGTCGTTGGTAAATCTTCACCAAATAGCTGATTAATTTATCTGTCCCATCGTATTGCGCACTCAGGTGAACGAGCTCTTGAATACCATCACCGTTTAAATCCATCTGACGCGTCTGGTCGTGGCGACCATTACCCGCGACAGGATTGATAACGCGATGGGCACTACTGCTGGAATCCCGGCTATCCCACGCTAACAGCGGGGCGTAGCTCCGTAAATCCGTTGCGGCTTTACACTGACCTTGGTAACACTCTTTTATTGATTGCAGCAACGAGCGCTGAGTGTGTGAACTCGTGTCATATGCCAATTCATATCGGCGGAGTGTGACACTATCCAACTGTGATTCAATCGCCTTAAGGCGTAAGGTGGAGCGGATAAGTCCACCGGCAAGATAATGGCGAGCTTGGTCTGGCCGCGTTTCATACTGAAATGCCACTTTGCGATTGCCGACACTTGACTGGTGCCCGGTGTAATCAATCGCGCTGAGCGCATACTCACCACTGCCTGCATTGAGATACGCATAGGTCATGGTGTTGCCCGCACGGTCTTGTTGTTTGTTGATGGCCCACGTCATCGGTAACGTGTGCCCTAGGGCAATATGCCGACTGTCGGTTGTCCCGCCATAAGTTGCCACGATATTGTCTTTACGCTCGACGACAAAGTAGGTGGTCGCACTGGTTAACGCGCCGTATTGGGTGACTCTGGCGAATTGATCTAACTCGGTACGATATTGCGCGCCTGATGTGCCATATTGGCCACTGACAGCCATTAACTTTTGCCCATCGAGACACAAGCGGTCGCTGGCACTCATGATAACCGCACGACTCAGCCCCTCTTGGGCAACCGTGGTATCACAACGGTGCAGCGCAGAGCCCGCCGTCACTGACCAGCCCACTCCCGCGATACCCTGTCCTGAGCGTGATGAATAATCAAGACTAACCGCTGGCTGCATGCCATTGCGACCCGGCGGAATGTCGATAGGCACAGAAAAAACAGCTGCGCCACCGGAGACACTCGCTTGCCCCTTAACCGCAGCCGCACTTAAATCAACAACTTCAGCGGGCTCGATATCACTACCGCCTGCATCCGCAACCGTCACCCGCGATAGGTTATTCCAATCACTGCCAAGCGCAGGTAAGCTAACTGCGAATAAGGCTATAAAAATAGTAAAAACTGATTTACGTCGCTGTGGCAACATGGCATTCCTTTGGATTAAGTTTCCTTTTTTGTTAAATCAAAATACAAAAATGAATACATGATTGCAACACATTGAAAGTAAACAACTAACTTAAGTGTTTGCGAATCAAAATTGCAATGGGGCTGACTTCGGTAAATTGGGGATGTTTTTTGAAAACCAAGGCAATGGTGCTGAATATGGCCACTGCCTTTATCCATTTATACCTCAATGGATTCCGATATGCGCAGTGCATCTTCAATCTCAACACCTAAATAGCGGACGGTGTTATCTAACTTGACATGGCCAAGTAATATTTGAATAGCTCGAATATCTTTTGTTCTACGGTAAATCAGCGTGGCTTTGGTTCGGCGCAGTGAATGCGTGCCGTACAATTCACTATTTTGGCCTAACTGACGCGCCCAGTTTTTGACTATCGCGCGGTAATAGCTGTAACTTATCGGCTGATGAGCACACCTTGGGCTCGGAAATAAGTAGTCTTCTGCGACGAGCCGCTTTTCAAGTAACCAAGAAGTCAAACAATGTTGGGTTGGTGGCGTAATTTCAAACTGCACTTCACGGTGAGTTTTACGTTGCGTTAAACGCACTCGCGGATTAATGATGCCTGCTGAGGTAATGTCTTGAACCTTCAAATGCAGTAAGTCACAAGCGCGTAATTTTGAATCAATCGCCAGATTAAGTAACGCTAACTCAGCAATATTATGCTCTAACTCCAAACGAGTGCGAATGCGCCAAATCTCTTCCAATTTAAAAGGTCGTTTTTGTCCCATGGGATGACCTTTATGCCAAGCGTCCATACAAACCTCCTCAGGTTGTGATGAATAGACACTTAAATTTTAGGAAACGGTGCGCTTAATTGGACACATATGGATTATAAAATCTCATGCATAAATGAAATTAAAGCGGTGTCTAAAAATGGAGTGCTGAATTGCTTTGGGGCATAACTGAGTCAGCGAAGAACTCGCTGACTCAAAGAGGGACAAAACCTTCTTAGAGCAATCACTTAAATTAGAGAAATATGGATAATTTTTAGTATCATAAAATCGTGTCGTAAAGTGTTCTGTCTAATTGGTACAGATCACTTTAAGATCTGGACAACTATCATGACACAGGGGGCCGCTGCGATCTTGCTACTGAAGTGGACAGGTTCAGCAACAGTATTAAATTGATGATATGGAACACTTGTGGTTATCACTTTCTAAACATATTCTTGGCACCATCGTTCCACTGTCAAAATCATAAACAATCACCTTAGGGTGATGTACATCATATGCTTGCCCAATAAACACTGATGCAGCGTTTGATGCACAAGGGAACAAATGGATAGTTTGTGCGCCATACTCTGATTTGAGGGCATGAAACATTGACTGAAGAAGAGAAGTAAAAGCCTTTCCGTCATCTGGATGCGATATTGCGCCATTGCCCATAAACTGTTCCTTCGCTCGAATTGTAATCATTTGGGCACCAGTCTTCGAACAAACTGATTTAGAAGCTTGAACTAAGCTTTCTGGTTCAGCCGTCAAGGCAATATTAATTACAAAATCAGTTCCTTTTTCTAGTTCATCAAATCCAACCACGTCATAAAACTCACCGACAGGATCTATTGCAGGCCATGACCAATTGCCAGATTCTCTAAATCTAAGCATCGGAGTAACCGCATTCTTGTTCCCAATTTTTGCGCCCAAACCAATAAGCGCTGAAGTTGGTCCAAAACCAAACAACGCAGCATTAAATCCAAACTCTTTGGTTTGTTGGATAATCTTATCGGCGGAAGCCTGAATAATATTCGGCATGAGAGCCCAAAATACGTTTGGTGATTCAACTAAAAGCTCTTCATTATGACTTAATATGTTGATCTGCTGGTGCATCCTTCTTTTAATTCTAGAAAGACTGTTGGCAACTTGCAGGTATGAAGGGGGAGAAACTGTTTGAGAATTTACAGGCCACAATACAGCGTAAACAGGGATTGGTTGGTATTTCAAGCCATCTAATAAACTATTTGCAATAAGACCGAATTCCTTCCTCATCGCAGACAGTGTCGATGCAGGATAGTCAGTAGCGGCAACCTTATCAATTAACCGATGATGTTTATCACATAAGAGCAACACATTGTTCGGATCATTTGACAATTTTTCTGATAACTCGGTAATCCCTCTTGCGCCTTTTTCAGACGAAGCAACATTGTGAGCTAAGTATGCATAGTTACCTGACGTACCTGAAACCTCATCGTAATCAAGCTTTTCACCGCACCCCGTAAACATGCAACGGCCAAAACTATCCCGCCAAACTGTCTCTTTGGTGTCTTTTGTAAAGTCTGGACCACGGCCTGTTTTTTTCCTTTTTCCTTCAAAACGAATGAACAACGATTCTAACTCATCTAACGTTAGCTCAGCGCTCTGTGCCTCCGCTTTCCCCCAGATACTCGCTATACTATGTAAATGAGTTAAATCATCGCGCGTTATTGCATAACCTTGAAGACATCTGTATGTAACTGTTTCAGATTCAGCAGATAAGGTATTTATACAAGTCTTAATCACATTTGGCTCTAGGCAAAGGCGCATTGTGGCACTTAATTCTTCGTTCAACATTAGCAAAATGATGGTATTCCTATCATCTTCGTCAGTTAAAATCCCTACACGGTTCCAACTGACCAAGTTTCGAAGATTGTCGAAGTATTGATCGAAAGAATCCATCGAATCTAATGGTGAGCTTGCCGCCTGATTACAAAATTGATCAGCCTTATTACCCATCAATGTTCCTCTTTGCTATTTCTAAATTACCGTTAATGCTAATGTAAACATTTACTTGCTCAATCCCCACTATTGCAAACACAAGTTGCCTGTCAGGGTTCCGCAACGTACATTGAGCCCAGTCATTCAAATCAATAATTGAGGGTACTGGTACACATTGTGGGTGCGTATGCCAAGTTCCAATATAACCCAGCTCACCATTTGATTGTTCAAATGCTTTGTCTATTGCCTGTTGATGAGATGGGTCTCTCATTACAAACCTTGCTCGCTGGCTAATATCTTTTTTCTTTGGTGTTGTACACCTGTCGATCCAAATCTTGCATTCACCTTCAGCTCGTGAACCAATCAACGCCCCAAACTGTTCCGTATCCTTCCGTTTGATTTGACGGTGTGTCAACCAACATTCATAGACTTGCTTGTTAACTCGTAGTTCAACGCTTGAACTGGAAAACAAGATATCTTCATCAGTTACAGACATCACAATCCTCATGAATCAAAGGCTTAATCTGCAAAGAGTCACTAAATTGATAGAACCGATTAGTCAGCGATACTCCATGAGCCACTGCTTCATGTTCACTGCCTTTCCAGCAAACTTTTGAACTGGCAGTAATTTTCCCTTCTAGGTATTTGATAGCCAAATCGCTCGCAATTAAAGCCGTTTGCGCAGAGCAAATAGCGCTATAGGAAATAAACTGCTCACCACAGCCTGACATATTAATAGTGACGTCTTGGTTTGGCTCGATGAAGTTAAGGTTAGAGTTAAGCCCTCTGGTCAACGTATCAGGACAAACATAGGCGCAAAGTAAGCAACCCTTACTATCCGGAATATCTAGTACAGCATGACCACCTACGCCAAAACCTTCAAGCCAAGTGTTAATGACCGGAACTTTTATGCCTTTTTCCAAAAGATACTCTTTAAAAAGTCGCTCATGAGTCGGGCTACCAATGGCTATAACAACCAAATCATAAGAGCTAATTAACTGAGAGTTTCTGAGTTCCAGTAGTTTCTTTTTCGAGGGAACAGCTTTGGACCATAAGAACTGGCGAGCTAAGTGGTAACTGAGGCCGTAAGATTTCTCTAGATTCAAATACTCCTCAGGTAAGATATGCCTGTATAAGTTATCTATCTGATAAATATCATGGTCATAAATATCTAAGTTTTGAACTCCGGCAGCAGAAAGCTTGTGTGCTATCTCGCTCCCTACAGACCCAGCACCAATCAAGGCAACCTTGCTTGTCGCTAGATCTAAATTTGCACCACCTCTTGGCAGCACAGCTTCTTTATTAAAAAGCCTTATAGGAACAGCCTTAACCTTCCAGTGTTTTAGCTGAGCTTCAGTTAACGGCAAAGATTGCTGTTTACCTTTTTTGCTTTTGAAATATAAGCAAAACCAGACCGTTCCTGATGGTACTTGAGCATTGAAAACAATCCAGTACTCTTGAGTCTTCCATCTCCCATAATTCTCACGCAATTTTTTCAGAAGATCAGGTTCTTGCTTCAACAAGACAGCTAAATACCAAGTTGTAAGCTGTTCTTTTTCTAACGGTGCTGGCTCAATTTCAGTTAGAGGCAAAACTACAGCTTTACCAGCAAGATTTCTTCCAGAGCTATCCTGCCAGTAAACTTTCGCCGCTGCTGCTAGATCACTATTTTGAGATTGCGCCAAATAGTAGGACCTAACGCCAAACTTAAAATTTTTTACAGGCCTATAAACATTTATCTCTTCCAGAGCCCCGCCATCATTAGTAAAAAGTACGGGTCTTTCATCAAAATCACAAACATTTAACCAGCAAGATTTAAACTCTCGTAATAGCTCTTTCCGGTTCCAATCAGGATCAGTAACCGCTCTATTCAAAATACCTATGTGGCGATTAAGAGACTCCTCAATCGCCAGCAATGGCATATTGAAGTTTACTGAAACAGAATCCTTATCATTAACACAGATACTGCCATACTCAACATCAGCAGCTTTGAAACTCAGGACATGCGCTAAATGACCAACATCGCGCGGATTCATAAGAAAAAAAACAGGTAAACCAGTGATCTCAGATGTTAGAAAGTGTATCAGTTCTATTTTTTTCTTTTCAATTTCAAGGCTGACTGTAATAGCACCAGCCCCGTTAAAGTCCTGTGCTTTGCAATCAAAGCCTCTGCTGATTAAATGCTCAACAATTTCCTCAGATGCTATCATTAAGCCCCCTGCGATGTACCTGAGGCTCCGGCTGTGGCGTATGCAGCCTTTTTAACACTGGATGAACTACTAGGTACTTCAAAATCATCGCCAAACACTTGGTTCAGTATCTTGCACTGCTCCACCAAATCTGTTTCATTAATAGCTTTATCTAACTTATCTCTTAACGACTTCAGCTTGTTATAGAACTGAGTGCCGGTATTTAGACTGCTACCATCAAAGATATCTCTATATGGTGATTTGGGTAAGTAAACCATTACCTTATAAAGTTCGTCACCTTGATAACTAAAATAACCACCACTCAACATGGCATTTACAGTGTTTCGTAGTGCAACTAAATCGTTAGCTTTATCACTATCATCAAAGCTTGGCGAGAATTGCTCTTTTGCCATCACGGTTAAGCCGATGGAAAACACTTTCTTAGCAACATCTGTACTAAATTTGTGATCTCTCCAGCGCTTTAGGTACCTAACAATTCGCTTATATTGCTCAATCTTTTTACTCGCTGAACCAAGGTAAGCTGAAGAGTTATTTATCCAGTCCTTTAGCCCTTTAGGATCCGAGTCAGACCATTCCTTATTGCCTTCGCTAGAGTTCTTTTTGCCTACAGCTAATTCATACTCACCGTTTTGCTCCCGATAAACCGGGATGTCGATATGTAGATTTTTACTAGCGTAGTCGGCGGTTACACATGGCTTTTTAATCTTGGCGTTTTTGAAGCCTCGGTCCTCTAGGACCTTCAGAACGATTTTTTTAACTTTGATAGGGTCATCTGGTGAACCATCAAAAGAAATCACTATAGCTCTATCAATGTCGAAATCTTCACGCGGATTCTTGACCCCAGTACTTGTTGACATAGATCCTTGAAGAAAGTCTTCTATTACTGGGTAGCCTTCGTCCTTTAAAGCAATTTTTATAGCACTTAAGATGCTGTCATCCTTTTCACGAGCATCTTTGTACTCTTTATCTTCACGGCTTATCTTAATCTTATCGTGAAACTTAAGAAATTTTGCTTGAATACTCATAGGTCTCCTCGGTCTTCCCAATGTGATAACACTATATGCGGTGGTTGTTCAAGCACCACAACACAACATATAGCATCTGAATTAGCTTTACAAGTTATGTAAATCACACCGATTGTTAGTCTGCATATTTCTATCGGTGACCAACGAACGAAGACTTCCCTGCACCATTTGCACCTACAACCATCAAACATTTTGATGACTCGCCTGTTGATATCCCGGCACTGTTTTGCGGCAAGTAAATTTCTTTTTTCATTGTTTTCCCGTCGCTATGGAATTACGTGGGTAGGGCATAACGCCCGCAACACCGGGCAATTTGAAGATTGATCCGAGTGCTTGCGTTTGTTAAGTGCTTTACCTGGCATAGAGTTCCTTTGCTTTTTGCAGTCGCTTTACTATCGCTTTAAACCTTGGTCCTTTTCTTACATCAGCAATATTGTTTGTCCCATTTTTAGAATAGAATGCCTCGACCTTTTCAATATATTGCTCGCAGTAGTATATTTCTTGCCTATAGTCTTTGTTTTTCCTAGAAAGAATAGCAACACGCTCAAAATAATAAGGTGCGGGGACCAAGCCTGCCTTTTCCATGGTCTTTAGTTCAGCATCACAACAGCGCTTCATTGCCTCAAGATCATCTTTCTGTGCCTCAGCCAACTCCCAAGTTTGCTTACCATCGACTAAGTTGGCACCGTCTGTTACTTCAGCGATTAATTCCCCACTGGTTTTTGGCGAGCCATCCGCCTTCTGTAAGGAAGGCTGCTTTTTCTTAAACAGTAAACTTAAGAGGCTCATTTCAACTCCTTGGTACTTAACGTCTTAGTATTGATGCCCTGTGCTGTTTGCTGGGCATCAATCGATTGTTGGACTTGGCCGCTGCCACATCCGTACTATTTGGTATTAATCATGCTATAGGAATTTGCTTTTTTACGGTATGGGGTTCTTTAAACGATTGAGGACTAATTACTTGAAATATATTGTGCTTTATCTCTCTACGACATGCACGGTTCTAGTAATAGTGGACTCTTTTAATCATTACTAAATTTTGCTTAACTGAATTGCTTAAATTGGAAAGACTGTGACGTCCGTAACTCCGAATGGGGCAATTAATACAATCGGGCTAACTAGGTACTGAAATGGGCAGTTCTACACTGGAGATAGGGTCGCAGCTTCACGCGGCATATCCTTAATTATTAGGAAGTAACCGGAAGAGCCTAAGCACAACCCACGACACGAGAGCTGACGCTAAATAACCTGCCAAGATCACAATCGCCAATGAGAGCGCGGGAGAGGCTGATGCGGCAGCAGAATAGAAGATGCTACTGAAGAGCAAGCCGACACACAAAGCGACAAACCAGCCGCAAGGAACTGACCTCCGAGCAACCGAGAAATGGAACACCGGAGCGCAAATGACCATGAGCAAAAAGCCGAAGAGGTAGAGGCTGGCCTCCGCCCCCATCGGCTCTGGGTCCGTTGCGGCAATGCGCGGAGCAGCGATCGCCATAACAGTGAGGAACCCAATCACGAATGCGATAGTTTTCATATACTGCCTAACATTTAATAATGCACAAACTGGCTCAGCGTTTAGCTAAAAATGGCACGATGGATCAGCTAACCATGCGAAAAATCGATGCGCTCGCACTCAGCGCAAAGCTAGATGAAATGACAGCAGAGCGAATAAAGAATCTAAGAGAGCGTGAGCACATTAGCCAAGGTGTCCTAGCTACGATTCTGAATATGAGCAACGAGAGCGTTCAAAAGTGGGAACAGGGAAAGTCTAAGCCACAGGGTGCCGCGCTAAGATTGCTTAATATGATTGATAAGAAAGGCATTGAGTGCGTGCTTTCTTAAGAGATACAAGCCGCAGACGGAACCGATAGGTTCCGTTTTAGATCTTCCATTCAAATTCCTACAAATTTGCACCAAGCTAAATCACACCTAACAACCTGAATGTAAAGGGTTAACTTTAATATTTTTAGCGTGATTCCACCGAATCAAAGATTGAATTTAGCCCTCCCCTACTTAAACTAATCGCCGCGTCCCCACTCAAAACACGTTAACGCCTTACTGAGTTGTCAGCCTAGGGAAATCATGTCCCGGAGCAGGAGATGTCCCGGACTAAAATACTCGTATCAATGTCAGTGCTTAACACACATCTCAACATCGCTTCATGTCTATCCGGGCATTGGCCAAAATCACAATTCCCATGTAATCGCCTAACAGAGTTGTCAGCCTGGGGTAAAGCGCGTCCCGGAGCTGTCGTACTTGAGCCATCAGAACAACATCAATCCCCGTTTGAGAGATTCCCTAGAAATTTGTGTCGTTTGGAATCTGTGAGAGAAGCTGCTAGAAACTCAAAGCAGGAGCGTACAAGATGACGATGAATATCCTAGGGCCAGTAACAAAGAGCGAAGGTGACAGCACTCAATGCCTTAATCAATCCGGCAAGTGGGACTGTAGTTCTCTCTTCAATTGCAGTGATTGCGGAGTGAGCGAAGGTGGCGCAGGATGCGGTTGCCGATACTGTTTTAGCTGTAATGCTTGTGAGCATTGTCGACAAGAAGAATAAGCCGCTATTACACTGCTGGATTATTCAGAATAAGGGCGCGATTAAGCGCCTTTTATCATGCTTAATGGCAATAAAAAAACCGCACTAAGCGGGTATTAATTAGAAGGGATGCTCAAAGGCATTAGAGGTTTTCACGCGCCCAATCGAAGGCTTGGCGATGATTGTCTAACGTGACTAGGCTGTCAGCCAGCTCAGTAAAGCCTGCCGCTCGAAGTGCTTCACATTGTTCAAGGTATTTCCCCATTTCGCTTGCGCCATCAATAAACGCATCCTCTATCCTTTCGTAGTCTGAAGAAGAGCAGTTAGCAACATCTGACTCACCAGTGATTTCTTTAACAAACGCTTCTCTTGGGTCTACTGATTGAGTTTCCATCTATTTTTCCTCATTGGGTTAGTTACTGTGAATAGGCTACCAATGATTGAATTTCTGGCAAATTTCAGATCTGGTGGATTAGACTTTTGGAAAAATATAAGCGCGTTCTATCTCGAAGCAGTATAGCGGTACTTTGTTAGCCCCGTACTCAGAATTAAAATTGGCCGTAGTTTCAAAATACCTGACGCGTGATGTCCCTATCTGTGTATAAAAGTAATCGGCAGTTTGAGAGCGGTCATCGTTGTACCCGCTCAGCAAACTAAACTCACGATGAACACCACCAAAAGCCTTCACGAAGGGATAGAACAATCTTGAGCGACTGCCATCATCAAAATCAGACTGATAGCCGAGCTGTTTACCAACGGGTTTAGTCTCAGAGCAATCCAATTGGGTAAAAGATTTTTTCAGATCTATTCCACCGTCTGCGGCATAGGCACTGAGTGAACTCGCAAGAGCTACTGCACACAAAAATCTCACTTTCATTATAGGCTTCCTTTTATCCACAGATTTTGTGAATAACGCTTGGATATGCTTAATACAACATTTGCTTTCCTCTGTTTCATCAGCAATTTAACACAAAATCCCCCGATAGAACCAAATCTATCAGGGGGCTAAATTACATCTTAGGCAGCTGCTTAGGTGCCTTGATGAAACAGAATATAGGCTGCGCCATTATCAATGGCCTCTCGGACCGCCCCCCTGATTTCTTGCGGCACATCTTCGATTGATACATCACAATCTTCATCGGTAATGCAGCAGGTATTCACAACAAACTCCCAAATGCCGCAGTTATCCGCGTCATGGTTCTTGCGATGCGTATACGTCGCGTTGTCTTCAATCCATGCCCAGACAGGCGTTTGATCTGGCGTATCGTATTCAACGTATTCAGCCACATTGATGTCAGCAATATTCAGTATATCCACTACCCTTCCCTCTCAGAATTATTGAGCCATTTGACTCATGCTCATTAACTCATATCGGGAAATTCACGCAAAAATTTGGGGTTCCCAGGCTCGATACTGCTTACTCTGTTAACCTATCACTTAAATATTTCCGGTCATCAAATATGACTGTAAATTACGCACAAAAAAACCGCTCCAATGGGAGCTGTCTTTGAAGCGCTGGGTTATTTTCGTAATCGTCTAGCTAAGGCGAGGAAAACGAGACTGATATACCCTAATGACCCGCCACCACTAGATGATTCCGGCTCTGGTGTTGTTGGGGTGGTTGGAGTAGTCGAGGTAGTCGGCGGAGTCACCACAGGTAGTACATCGTCATTGTTGATAGTGATCGCCATCGTACTGCCCGTCACCTTCAATAGTCTTGGGGTAACAAGTTCCGCCACTAAACTACTGTTTTCAGCGGTTGAGGCATTGTCTATGATGCTTACTACAACAGATTTAGTGCTTTCACCGGCGGCAAACTTCACATCAATAAAATCTGAATCCAGCAGTGTTACCGCGTTATCAATGAACACTTTCACCGACGCTGACTTTGATAAATCGCCGTTACGAGACACAACAAAACTCAGGCTTTCATCGCCACAAACACTACCATTTACAATCACTTCAGGGGATGAATAATACAGTTTGGTGTCCGGAGATGATTGCCAAGTCATTACCGTATAACCGCCATCACAAGGGGAATCAGTAGCACGTTTAAATTTAGCGATATTATCGGTATTGCGGTGCGCTAGGTCATGATCGGCCAAGTACACATGCCCTATTTCATGCACAACGGTGTTCGGGCAGGTATTTACACCATGGGACGTAAGCTGTGCAGCGTTAAATCCAGCTGAGCCACAGAGTGTTTTTTCGAAATCACTGTATTCAGGCTCGGCTAAACGACCATAAATTTCAATGTCTGGGCTGTAATCTAACAGCATCTTGGTATCTTCTGGCAGAGTCTCAATACCCATTCGCCCACTTAAATAAAATGGTAAATAGTTCCACGACAGATTTAACATCCCTTCAGCGCCATAATAATACTTAGTCCACTTTTCACCTTGGTAGGTGTAGCTAGATGAACGATTGTTATAGGCATCGAAGCTGTTTGGCACTTCATCCAAACCCACAGCGAGTAATTCTTGGTATTTTTCTTCCCCGCCATATAAAGCCACTTCGAAATCTCGATAGCCAGCAAACGTCGGCTCTTCAAATGCTACCAGTTTGAGCTGTGCAGGAGTATTTTGAGCTAACACCCTATTTGTTGTAGCTATTTCTTCTCTGATTGCTTTAAATGCCTGCCCCTTCGATGGCATTTGCTCCATCCAACGAGGGTGATAAAAGAAAATCACATCTGCTACGGTCTTGGAGAGATCAACAGGTACAGTGGTGCAATCCTGAACCAGTGTTTGAGAGTATTTACCACGAGGATATGGCTTGCAGTTAATCTCTGCGTTCTCAGCATCAGCGTTTATATTGATGTTAGCCGCTGACAACGCTACCGCCTTTGCAATAATCGAAGGAGAACCCCCTGCTTGCTTGAGCTTTGTCTCTATAGACCTATCCAATGGAATAGAGTCAGCGGGTCTGTCCAACAACATCGGTAACTCACTTGCGTGGATTGGGCCAGCAAGAGAGACTGTGATGGCCAATGATAACATCTTGTATTTCAGAGAAACATCCTTATATAGCACTATAGAATAATTTAAGATTAATGTTTGCGGATAACATCGATTTCTTTCAAGCAAGCATAAATTCGCTTTCCTTTCTCCCGAAGCCATTAAACCCATATTCGAAAACCTTTTGGCTCCGACTTATTGGGATCGGCCAGTTAAAGGCACGGCGCCGCAGGCTTTATGAGCCCCTGTGGACAGAACAAAAGCCGCCCGAAGGCGGCTAGTTCAACAAACCCTAAAGGTTAACGGTGGTAGTTATAAGCCTGTTGCTGAGTATTTTGTTGGTGACCGCCCTGTGGTTGCGCCTGATAACCGCCTTGCTGCGGTGCATTTTGCTGGTATCCATGCTGCAGCGGTGCGTTTTGCTGGTAACCTTGCTGCTGTGGTGCGTTTTGCTGATAACCAGAGCTTTGGCCTGCATTATCCTTTGGTGAACCACCTAAAAGCTGTACTTGACCATCAAAGTCCACGACAACTTCTGTTGTGTAGCGTTCTTGGCCATTGGCATCTTTATATTTGCGAGTCTTTTGCTTGCCTTCGATGTAGACCTGACGGCCTTTTCCACCGTATTGATTGATAATCTCAGCCAGCTTGCCCCAAACAACAATCTTGTGCCAATCGGTCACCTCTTGCTGAACACCCTGTTGGTCTTTCCAAGTGTCACTCGTGGCCACACTGAAATTTGCTACGCTTGTACCGCTAGGAAGTGTCTTAAAATCAATTTCCTGACCGATATTGCCAACAATGATAACTTTATTAACTGAACCCATTTTGCTCTCTCCAAAGAAGTAATTAACGAGCACATTAAAACACAAACTCATAATCACACAAATTTTGTATATTTAAATATTTATTGCCACCAGTTCCACACAAAACGGTGATACCGCCCTACCTACTCGCTTAGAAATCGCTTTCATTAGCAGAGTAATCTGCACGTATGCGGCAATTAGCTTGCTACGACTCGGATCTTCTAGTCGTATCCAGAGAGAATGAAATGGGTCGTTTACGATGTTGCTTTGACAACCGTTAGCCAGCTGTAACAGATAACCCTGTACATCCAGCCCCGAACCGGACTGCAATGATGAATACGATTTCACAGTTAATGGCTGACGATCACCGGCATGGATACACAAGCGGAAATCCTGATTGTCGTGAGTAAACCCTGCATCGGCACCATAAAAACTAATTGCTTTTCCAATGGGGTCGAGATTACCGCTCGATAACTCTGAATAGACAGCCTGAACAAACAACGTCTTTTGAGCGGGAGTAATATCCGGCGTTGGCTGCTCGCATACTCTGGCGCCGTGATTAATTAACGTGTCAAACAATGAAAGCAGACCTTGTAAGGCGTTAACTTCGTTATTGGGCCAAACGGAAGACAGTAAATCGGTTAACTGGCTAGAACTGGATACTTTCATGAATGCCTCGCAATCGGGGAAAGATGGCCCGATATTGGCCTCTGAATCAATTCACGCAAATTTGCGCTCCCCTCCCTGCCACGATTTACTTCAAAATTCCAATAAATAAACCGTGTGAGCCCGAGATTTTACTCGTCTACTCATAGATTTTTCTCGTCATCTTTAGAGTGTCATTCACAGTTGGGTTGTAAAAATCAATGCTGATACACAAATATTTATATCGAAATCTATGTAAACCATTAAAAACCCTTTTAAAACAATACCTAACGATTTTTTTTAGACTTCATTTTGCCTTTAAATAATCTGATTCAAAAATTTAACATATTTGTGCAAAAAAAATACAGATTTTTACTTGCAAGATCCCGTTGTTCACCGCCTACATTTAACTCTTATATAACAATAACTTACATTTACAGAGTTAATTTTGATCACAATTTAAGACGAGTAAACTATTTGGATTACACGAATAAAATATAGGTATATGACGAGTAAAATATTGTGTGAACACGAAAAAAATATGGAGATACACGAAGAAAAGATAGGGATTGAAATTTAATAGTTGGGTCAACACGAAAAAAATATGGAGGGAATACGAAAAAAATATGGAATGAGAAAATGGCGAACGCTATATTGATGCATAGGGAGGATGCCATGACAGATAAAGCAAACAACAAACAGGTACTACAGGGTTCAGATGGGGTAACTACAACATCGAAGAAAGTCAAAACTGACAAATTCGATGTACATCCAGAAGCGCAATTACCGCAGACGTATAAGAAAAACCACAACTTAATCTACAGTCGTATATCGATGACGACCCATGAGCAAAATCTACTTGCCCTATTTCTGATCCAGATGCAAAAGACAGAGTGGAAAGAAGAAACCCAGCTCGAAATTTCTATCCCCGCCTCTAGGTTGGCTGATTGGCTTGAAGTTGAATCCAAAAGCCTTGCGGCAACAATTAAACCTGTCGCTCTTAGGCTTCAGAAACGAACGGTTTTAGCAGAGCATCCGACGACTCATGAATTTGAATCATCCGTCCTTTTCCCGACAGTGAAATATGCACGTGGAAAGTTAACAATGGTACCAAATTATGACTTGAGAGACTTTTTTCACGACGCGTCAAAAGGATACGCTTCCGTTAACGTGGCTAGATTCCTACGACTGAGGGGAAAATACTCTAAACCAATGTATGACCTATTATCGAGGTTCAAAACCCCTGAGAAGCAGTTGTATAAGACAGACGTTATGACTCTCAAAGGTATTTTCGGGTTAGTTGACGACAAAGATAACTATCTGCCAGGCAAGAAAACCATGAAGGACACATCGGTATTCGTCAATCAGGCGCTGGTAAAGTCGATTGAAGAAATAGAGGAGGCTTGTAGTGACGAGGTAATGTTTTTCAACACAGATCCTTCTGGTAAAAAACGTCATGGCATCATTGAAAACAAAACAGGCAACAAAATTACCAGCATTGAGTTCGAGTACCTTTGGATAGATCAATTCATCAAATTGCATCCAATGGATCTTGAAGCAGCAGCGGAAGTCGCAATGAATGCAGAGAATCGTCTGCGTATGAAAAAAGAAACGCTTACTCAAGAAGAGACTGAGCAGCTGGCCGTAGCTTACTACGTTCTCTCATCACACTATGAGAAATACAGACCGCGCTGTAGAGAATTATTTTACGACATTTACAAACACTACCGAAAAATATCGATTGAGAAAGCAGAAAACGAATCTGAACAAACTGAACGACCAAAACTGAAGAGTTCTGCACTCGATAAGTTAGATTTCTTGTTAAACGTCAATACCTGATCCCCCTCCCCTCCATATCAAACCTTTGGTCTTTCTCAATAGTTTACTCAAATACGAGTAAACTATTGGGTTAGTGCACGAAAAAAATATTGAGTTGGTCACGAATAAAATATAGACATGGGTACGAGTAAACTACAGGTTTAGGAGCGAATGAACTACAGATAAAGGAACGAGTAAACTAATGGTTATAGATGCGAGTAAACTATCGACATGTGAACGAGTAAACTATTGATATAGAGGCGAGTGAACTACAGACATATAGACGAGTAAACTATTGATATAGAAGCGAGTGAACTACAGATACTTGAACGAGTAAACTATTGATATAGAAGCGAGTGAACTACAGATACTTGAACGAGTAAACTATTGATATAGAAGCGAGTGAACTACAGACATATAGACGAGTAAACTATTGGTATCGAAGCGAATGAACTACGGACATATAGACGAGTAAACTATTGATATAGTAGCGAGTGAACTACCGACATATGAACGAGTAAACTATTGGTCTATTTTTGGGTTATTTTAAAATTGGATGCGACAACGAACTGATTTTTCATAAATACGAGTAAAGTACAGTCTTTCACACGAATAAACTCTAGGGGTCACACGAATAAAACACATGAGAAAGTATAAAATTCAATCAATACAGGCGCATCTACTCTGTGTTTAGGGCAATAAACAACCAAAACTCTTTACTGTGGATAACTACACGAGTAATACTTATGGGTAACACGAGTAAAATCAGTGTATTAAACGAGTAAACTTTTGATCTGTCACGAGTTAGATCTTGGTATAAAGCGAGTGAGATCTGGGAACCTGACGAGTAAGATCTAGGTGTAAAGCGAAAAAACTATTTGAAAAACACGCATAACATATTGATTCAAAATAAAAAACCCTACCCTATAGATCTTTATATCTTTAATAGATCTTAATAAAAAGATCATATCTTTTTATATTCCCAAGCAGATAGATCTTGTTTTTGATCCTTTTAAGATCAAAAGAAGAAACAGGATTCTATTCGATTCTAGTTCAACTTCCCGAATGCTCCATAGCAAACAAGTAAACCTACAACCTACAGTCTTCACCTATAAAGCATCATTGCCCTTTCATGATATGAAGCTGAGTGTATATCTAATATCATCAGACACTAACATCCAGGTGAGGAAATTAGCACACCATTAAATAGGTGCGGATTTTAATGTACCAAATATTGAAATCCACACCTTTTAGCTGTAATCTTATACGCAATTGATAAATGGAGTTAAATTGCTATGAATGAACACTTCAAAGCTCGTATGAGAACGACTGCTGACAGGGCACGAAAAATGCTTAACACCATGTCTGACTCTATTACACAGCACAAAATCGAATTTGGTTTAGATACATTTCACCAGCGTTACTCAAAAGGCGCATTAGCTAACCTGAGAGGCCTCACTCGTAAGATCGTAGAAAAATCGATTAATGAGATGGAAGCTACTGGTTACCAGTTCGATAAGAAGCTAAACGGTAGCGTTGAAGTTTATGATCTAACGGTTGAGCAAGTAGTCGATATTTACAAGCATCGTGGACATAAAGCATTGCGTGAGAAATTTGAACGCGGCTATGTAGTATTCCTTTGTAACCTCAAAGGCGGTGTAAGTAAGACTGTATCAACCGTAAATATTGCCCAAGCGTTACGTTGCCATTCTGAAATGCTTCAGCATGATTTAAAAGTGTTAGTACTGGACATTGATCCTCAAAGCTCAGCCAGTATGTTCATGAGCCATAAAAACTCCATTGGTACAATTGATAACACTGTCGTTCAAGCCGTATTTCAAGACTTAACTCGTGAAGAGCTGTTAGACGAGTTTGTCATACCTACTCAAGTGCCTGGTGTTGACATCATACCGTCAAGCATTGCAGATGCTTTTATAGCATCTCAATGGGAAGCTCTATGCGCTCAGCGTTTTGGTTCGGAAATTAATCCGTTTGAGGCGTTATCTCGCAACGTCTGTGAAAAGCTAATCAACGATTACGACTTTATCTTTATCGACTGCGGCCCACACTTAGACTCACTTTTAAAAAGTGCATTGTGTGCAGCTGACGTTTTAGTGACTCCACTTCCGCCCTCAACCGTTGATTTACATTCAACATTGCAATACGTGACTCGTATTCCAGAAATGCTGGATCATTTAGAAGCAGAAGGCGCAACAACGAATTTGAAAGGCCATTTGGCTTTTATGTCTAAGTATTCGCAGAGCGAGCAAGATATTAATAGCTCAATGATTGCCAACGCTGTATTTGCTGAAGACATGATGATGGCTAGTATTCCTGAATTATCTGCCTTTAAGCGCTGTGCAGAAACATTTGATACCGTTGTGTCAGTACATCCTGGAAGCTACACAGGGGACTCAAAAGCTCTTAAAAAAGCAAGAGAGTCGCTAGACCAATTTACTTTGGCGCTATTCCAACACATTTCAAGAATTAGAGGTTCAGAATATGGTATCTAATGCTAAAGAAGCGCGTAAGCGCGTTCCATTTGGCAGAGCCTTAGTTGACTCTGCTGGTTTAAATAGTCAATTACATCCAGAAACTACTGAGTCTGCATTTGTTGCTAATACTGATGTACTGAACGACTCTGCTACTTCAATTAAAATTAAATTGTCCAGTGGGCGTACTCTTACATTCACTCGTAAGCACTTAACGGCGGAAGAACTCAAAACAAAGTCTTTCGTACACCCATTTAACCCGCGTCCAGCCGGTGATGTAAAACCAAATTCATTACTGCGGATCCGTAAAACTATTGCAAAGGTGCAATTTTCTGATGCGTTGGCAACACGGGATTCAACTGGTTATCACTTGTTTGATGGTCAGCGCCGACGTATGGCAGCAATCTTAGAGAATGCTGGATTAAATGTGCTGTATACCGATTTTGTACTAACAGAAGAAGAAGTTCACGAAATCGTTAAATACGTCCAAACCTCTGAAAAGTATAGTTATCGAGATGCGGGTTTTCAGATGAAAAAGGCACTCGCGAAAAACGAGCTCGAGATTGCCAACAACAAAACAGTTAAGTTATCTCTGAGAGAGCTAGCTGCTCAATTCGACGTATCTTATTCGTATGTAACGAGAGCACTTAAAGCCGCAGAAATTCCAGATGAAATTATTGAGTTGTTCCCCTGCCCTTCTGCTTTAAGTTCAACACAAATTATGGCTCTTTATGACATTACTCAAAAGCATCAACTTTCAGCTTTATTGAGCGAGCAGTTACTTGAGAAAATTGAAAACATTTGCATCGATGCAAATGAAGGCGAAACATCGGTAGCGGGACTATTTGATGTCGATGGCCAGAAAAACAGTCAGATACTGAAGGTGTTCGAAGACTTTGATAAACAATCAAAACCCAAAAAGCTGGCAAATGATAAAATTGCCGAGGGTGACGACCGCAATCGTTGGGCTAAATTATCGACCCAAAATCGAAAGACCAAGGTCGAAGTAACAAGATTGTCGGAGCAAGAGATTGAGAAGCTAAAACAATTCTTAATTGATTTAGTAGAAGCAAAAAACCAGTAGTAAAAGAAACTGACAGGCCGACCGCCAAGCCTGACCTGTCATGCACTAACAAACATACTTATTCGGAGTATTTATGTCAGCAGAAGTGATGTTAACACTAGCCACGGCCTTAAACAACGCGATTACCAATAAACTACCATTCAGACTTCCTGCAATGAAGTTCTATGAACTGGAAGAACTAAATCGTTGTAGCGCGAAAATGAGACAAACAGCCAATTAAGAAAGTAAAGCCAGCAGAGATGCTGGTTTTTTTATGGAGTGATTCGGTGGAATCAAGCGTTAAATTCTGAGTTTTTTAGCATAAAAACAATAATTTAACGAGGTTATAGCTTGGTGCTGCTTTTAGATGGAACGAAAATATCTGCACCAAGCATTTTAATGGTAAAATGTTGAAGATAAAGGAAATTTTCGATTATTAAGCCCGTGATTCCACCGAATCAAGCACAGATTAATACTGTCTAGCGCTTACATACTTTACAGGAACTTACTTCAAATGATTGCGCTGTAATGGGTGATGTACCCTATGTGGATTATTGAGATGAGAGTTTGTTATTCAATTCCGTAAATTATGGTGTGTTATTGTTGGTATCCTCTCCGCCTTTTAGGGCGGGCATTCCTACCGCTAGACGATTATACCCGACAGTAAGCATGTTCTTGGCTGTTTCGGACTACTTGCGGGGATTTCCCTACAGCACGAACAAGTTTGGGTTGTGTAACTTTCGTTGACCTCTTCAAAAACAACACCTGCGTGAGCGCATTTGTATTCCATCATTGTTTTCAACATCCACCTGCCTGCATCCAACGCTGATTTGGCCAGCTTGGTTTTGAACATCGAAAGGGAATTGACGTTACCAACGAAGATGACCGCATTGCTATCGACTAGCTTCCGATTTTATTTGTGTAATTCGTTCTTTCGACGTTTGCGGATTTTGGGGTGAATTGCTTTGACACCCTAGTTTGGGTGAATCAAAAAACTAATTTTTCCCATTTCATAGACTTGAATCTTCTCGACTGAGTTAGCATCATGTGCGCTTTGCACTAATCGGCAAAGTTTAGAAATAGACTTTACATTGTGTGTAGCAATATTGTGTTGGAATCGTCTCAATTCACCCAATGTACATGCACGGTAAGCTCTCTCGATAATTTTGTTCTTTTCCAGAAGACGCTTTTTTTCCGGGGATACTAATTCCAAAAGTTGCAAAATTTTGCTTATTTTATCGCGCAAATGTTCGATAGCATCAATTTCAGTCTCTACACCATATTTTTTCCACACGGGTTCGTGATGGGAAACCCTGTTTCGGAATTCTCTTACGGTTTTGACTAGATCTTTTGTATTGATTAGCAGCTCTTTGGTCTTAGTTGTGTTCCATTCTCCTTTGAAAACGGTACCTAGGTGAGTTGGCCAAATCAAACCTGGCCCCATGAACTCTTTACTAAGAATGTACTCCCATGTGGAAAATTCAGTTTTTGCTATTATCTCTTGATGCATCGGAGTTGGATTGGCAATGTTATAACGTTTCTTTTTGTCTTGTTGAACTTGCTTTGTAGCCTTAGAGAAGTTTTTTCTGATAGCTTCGACTTCAAATGGAGGATTCTTATCAGGCTGTTCTGGGTCGAAACTTTTAAAATGGAGTTTGTTCTTCTTCCACCAAAAGTAACCTAAATCCGAAGAAGTTAGTGCAGAGTCAATTGCGTTGCGTAGCGCCACTTCTGTGGCACTAAGCAAAGGGTATATAGCAGAACAAACGTGGGTGTTCCATAAGTAAGCCCCGAGCAATTCAATATCGCTTTGAGTTTTAAACGTGACCTTATAACTTCTTAGACGTTCTTCTGTAATAAAATCTTCTATAATTTCCTTATAGCTAATTGTATGTGGCATTTATCGTTGCTCTCGAACTTCGTTGTTGACGTCGGCGTCAGTATTAAATATAATTTTTGTCAGGTTGACGTCTGGCTCTAAGGATTATATCCAAGACCTTGCGTAAAGACCTAAAGAATTTGCCCCAGCCTTGAGCTGGGGTTTTCAATTTCAGGAAGCCTAAAAATCTTTTCAAGTCTACAATGTTGGATTTAATCTATATATCTGCACCAGCTGAAACTGTGAATAAGTTACTGATAATAAATTGTATTTTTCACTTTTAAACCTCTGATTCCACCGAATCAAGCCTGAGTTTTCTGCCCAGCCCAGGTATAGTGTTAAGCTCTGACGGATTTCGTTCCGCCCAGTCCCGCATTATTTCAATCAATGCTGGATTGTTTTGCTTAAACGCTGCTGCATAAGCCTCCCCTTTTAGCACAAACCCGTTTGCACTGGCATTTAGTATCGCCTTAGCAAGCTCAGGCTGATTTGATGTAATTGCCGCACGCAGCAAAAGACCATCTTTGAAGTTCAATAGATTACCGGTGAGCCCTGCTGAGATGTACTTGGCCACCAAGTGAGGTTTTTTGTCGTAAATAGCCTTAAGTGCTTTGAGTTGCAGATTCATATTCCTTCACCACCCTATCGAGTTGCAGCCAGAGAAGATTTGCGTCTTGCCAATTTGATAACAGACTTACCTTGTTCGGTGTAGCCTCGGTACTCGTTTTTCTTAATGCTATTTTTCATATTATCAAGAATGATTGGCAGATCTTGCTCAGCGATAGCCCAATCATCATCGTGAAGCTCAAACACTTCACAAATTGCACAATCACCCGTTTCAACGGTAATGAGTGGGAATAGACGCTCTGCATACTCGGTTTCATTCAAATGTGGCTTAATCACTTTTAAGTAAAACACAGCTTGCAAATCGTAACGTAAGTCTGCGAACTGGTAGGCCGCTAACGCTGGGTTAGCACTGCGCGTGGTTTTCAAATCGCAAGGAACAATAAAATTTTTAACGGCTGTTAACCAATCCACTTTGCACTTAAGCATCAATCCGGTCTCAGGATCTCTTGTAAAGAATGCGACTTCCGCCATACCGTTTTTACGATTTAAAAATTTGTTCGCGTGAGCGTTGCGTTCAATGGCTTGATTGAGTCCTATAACGCTATCAAACATCTCCTTTGACACTGGCAGCTTAAGCGCCTTCATCGCGATATGTTGATTATCCTGAAGTAATTTAATGATTGCTGCACAGGTCACCGCTGACTGTAGTTCTGTATCACATAACGCAAAACACTCGTCACCAATGTTCGCTTTGATCCACTCCAATTGACGTGACTCAAACGGTTTTTGCGGAGCGTTGGCTTGCTCAAGGCGTTTGATTAATTCAGCAATGGTGCCGCTGGTTGTTAGTTTGTTGGCTGTGCAGGCATCTTTAAGCTCGGTTAATGACTTTGGATCATCTGGGAATTGCTCTGAGTCGAGCAGGGCAAATCTGCGAGCATTAAATACATCGGCTCCCTCTAGTGTTAATTCGTGGCTTAGAACACCGGACTCGCGGGATTTGGCGCTGAACTGTTTACCTTTACCGTTGATATACGCTTGTTCGTATTTCATTGGGCTATCTGCATAGCACTTAACCTGACTTGAGCTAATGGCATCTAATGAGTGATACACATCGTTTGGAATGTCTGAGTAAACACCTTCGATAAGTTCACCGGTGTCAGATAAGAATTGTGGTTTGCCGTCCACATAACCAGGCTTGACTAAATGCGTCAGGCTTGCAGGGATGATGCTTGAGGTTTGCTGGCAGGTGATGGTAACCATGCTCACGCTGGCAGGGTCAAAAAATGCGTTCATAGCAGAATTTAACGCATCTAAATCAAAATCAAATGAACTCATGATACTCACTCCAAAAATCTAACTCTTCAATTGAAACCATCATTACACGGCTTCCTATTGAGGCAAATTTCTAGAAATGGAGCAAAAAAATGCCCGCAAGAGCGGGCTATTGGAGTGAGCTTTTAGCTATTAGCTATAAGTTCTAGTTGTTTTAATAATGACTGCATCATACCAATCAAATTTTAATGCACAAGAAATTCACGAAAAATGACTTGAAAATTGACTTGTGGCGGCAAAACTGCTGAAATATGCAACACACTTTTTAGGTTATAAGTGCTATGAGTATCAAAAGAAAGGTAACCAAAATTGCGTTAGCAGTATCGCTTGGTTTGTGTCATCCGCTGGCTATGGCCAACAGTGGCTTAGATGCTTTGTTAGAGGCAAACAAATCAGCTAAGCAGGCACAAACACAGCCAGAGAAAATGCCGGAAAGTGAGGGTAAGGAGCTTATCAAGAATGCTTTCTCGATGTTAAACGACATCGTATGGTCTCAAGCGCTTCCCGTGAAAGGTATGGTGATGATGGTGTCTCGAGATGGTACTCAAGTGCTCGCCTCCACGGATGGCAGGATTCTCGTTAAAGGCGGCGAGGTATTCGATGGCTGGAACAGTTCACCTATAGCAACTGAAGCCAACGCAAAGGCGGCATGGCTTGCCAAGATTGATAAGGTCTTAGGGGTTTCTGTTAAGGATATGGCTGCATATTACATTGGTGATTTAGCAAAAACAGAGCCCGATCTAGTTGTATTTGTGGACCCTTTATCGAAGTTAAACGCTGACCTATTCAATAAGCTCCTTTCGATTAAAGATAAGCAAATCGCGTTACTGCTTACCCCATTAGTGAATGGTAAAGAGGCTGCGATTAGAGCGAGGGAGCTGTGGTGCGCCAAAGACCAAAGTGAATCCCTACGTTTGCTAGTTAACAGTGATTTCACCACAGCCCCGGAAACCCTCGAAAACTGCGACATTAAAAAGCTATCCACCACGATTGGGGTTACTCAATTTCTACAGATCCGTCGTTTACCCTATTTCGTTAACGGACACGGACTGCACAACGTCGGATTACCCGATTCATTAACTGATTTCATTTCCCAAACGGAGAAATAATGATTACTCGAGCATTAAAATTAGGCATGGTCGCTGTTAGTTTGGCAACTATTTTTGGATGTCAATCGATGTTCGAAACGGGTGAGGAGCCTACGGTTTGTGTAAACACTCAAAACAGCGGATTACCCTGTACCACCACTCGAGAAATTCTGAAACTGGCTGATACACCTGGCGGCATTGAGGCAGAAAAAGCGCGGCGAGCAGCTGAAAGCGATGAAGATTGCCCAGACTGTAAAGTACCTAAAAAGTCAGTGGCTAACTCCGGCGCCATGGCCGGCTATGGCTTGGACGCTAACGGCCAACCAATCACCCTGAATGAAGTCAGTAATGCTTACATGTTTACGGCTGATAACAACCGTGCATTACCCGCACCAGAGCCTATCGCTGTTCGGCAGGCGCCCAAAATGCTTCGTGTTGCATTTGCTCCATGGCAAGACGACAAAGGCCGTTTACAGAACGTCGGTTATGTCTATACCGAAATTGAAACCCGTAAATACACCTATGGCCGTGAAGCATTCAACATGCCTGCTCAAATCACTCCGCTTTATATTCGTCAGCAATCCATTGAAGAAGAGCGAAGGGGTAACCCAAGCGAAATTAACGGAGTTGGCATTAAGACAGGTAAACCTGGGCGTAATAATTTCAATGCTGACCTAGAAGCGGCAAAGGCCACTTTGGATCAAGGGCCAAAAGCTGTTCAAGAAGCGTTACGCGCTAACGGCAATTAACACGGGTGCGAAATGACAACTGTAAATAACTGGAAAAATAGTCTAGGCATTGAGAAATATTCCTCAATCATCCCAATCTTAGATGAATTTGTGAGTGAGGAAGGGGAACATCTTGGTTACATCCTAGAAGGGGGTTACCTTGGCGTAACGTGGCTATGCCCACCGTCAGGTGGTTATGGTGCGAGTACGATTTCCACGCTGGATTCGATTTTCAAAAAAGTCTATCCAGAAGGGACTGTGCTGCAATTCTCGCTAGTGGCTTCAGACGACTTAGTAACAGTGTTAGACAATTACCGACATTGCCGTGGCAAGCGTAATCGGTTCGATACGGTCATTGATAATGACAATATGACCGAATACATGGTTGATTATTATAAAGCGCTTGCTGATACCTCAATCCCTTCGCGAGATATGGAAGGTGTACCGCTTCGCAACTTCGAGGTATGGGCCTCAATCAAGGTGCCTATCAAGAAAGCCATGCCGACTACAGAGGAAGTCGAAGATTTTGTAGATATGGCTAACAACCATGAAGCGTCATTACAACAAATCTTTGGTGTAGCGACCAAAATGCAACCTGAGATCCTAATTAACCGATTGCAGATGATCCACAACCCATCCCCGAATGCAGTTTGGCGCCGTGGAATTAAAGTAGATGGTAGACAAGGCTGTTACCGTTCTACTCAGCCCATCCGTGCGCAGTTGCTTGAACCTGGCACTGAGGTCAAAGTCGATGGTTCTGATTATATGGCGATTAAAGCGGAAGATGGTTCTACACGATTTATTCAAAGTGTGAGCATTAAAGAGTTCCCAGATTCCATTTACCAAGGCACGTTACATTTAATGACTGGCGATTGGTTGAAAGGGGATGATGGAGCTATTCCCGGCAATTTCATGATCAACCTTGTTGTTGAAATGAGCCCTAAGAAAGTCGCTAAGGATTACTCCAAGCGCCGCCTAATGGCCAAACAGATAGGTGAAGGTCCGTGGGCTCGTTGGATTTCGTCTTTGAAATACGGCCTGCAAGATTTTGAATACTACGAGCATTATCTAGAGCGAGAAAAGGCTCAGCATTGCCGCTTTCATTTAAACTTTCAAATGTGGGGACCGACTTTAAAGTCAGTTAAGAACTGCACTAAAAAACTAATCACGCGCATGGAAGGCTTTAGTTGGTCAGCTGGCGTGGATAGCTTGATTGGCCGTTTCACTTGGCTAAATGGTCTGCCAATGTGTACCTCAAGTGAAGTCAGTAGTTTCATTGAACGCTTTGACTTTCTCCCTAGTAACTTGGTCAAGTTCTTCGTTCCTATGGTGGCATCGTGGCCAGGAAACGCAGTTCGACACCCTGTGCTGACATACATTGCCCGTGATGGTCAGTTAATCACCTTTGACCCATTAAAGTCAGACTCCAATTACAACATCTTTATAACCGCAACCTCTGGCGCTGGGAAGTCGGTCTCTGCTAACTATTTGATTGAAGGTCTACTTTCAACCGGAGAAAACCGTTATCCAGATGCACTTGGTAATATCCACGGTGATCCTGATGGTGGCCGCGTATTCATCATCGACTCAGGTCGCTCATACGTTAAAACAACAGAGTTGTACGCAGGACAGTTCGTAGAGGTTATTCCGGACAACCGCTTTGCGTTTAACCTATGTCCTTTTAAGAGTATCGACGAATCTCAAAAAGATACTGATGAAGGCGTTGTAGATAGTGACGCTAACAACTATTTAGGCGCTCAAGGTGAAATGCTGTTGAACATCCTGAAGTTGATGGCTTTCCCACTTGGAGACTGTAACAGCTATCAATACTCTGCAATGTCAGTATTGCTCATGCAACTGTGGAACGAGAAGGGTAGGGAAACCAGTATTGACGATTTCGCTGATGCTTGTGCCAAACATCCCCGAGAAGAAGTTCAACAAATCAGCGACCAATTGACTCCTTGGTGTTACTTACGCGGTGGCCAAAACAGTTGGATGTTCAACCCTAGCAAGCCGCCCATTCAGTTTGAGAAGGATTTAGTGGTGTTAGAGCTAGACGGACTTAACGGTTCAGACCAGCTCAAAGCGGTGTGTATCATGCTGTGTATTCAACGTATTCAGCAGGAAATGTTTAGGCATGATCAACTGCATATTGTGAAAGCCTTTATTCTCGATGAAGCGTGGGAGTTCTTAAAGGAAAACAAGGGTGTAGATGAGCAGACCCGTCAGGTTCTTCAAACTCTGGCAAAATTCCTCGAATCTGGTTGGCGTCGTTTCCGTAAGTACAACAGCCTGGGTGTGTGTATTTCGCAATCGATGAAGGATGCCAACGAGTCGCCTGCGGGTATCGCGATGGCCAGTAACTCGGCTCACTTATTCTACCTCATGCAAAACGGAGAGGAACTGGCCCGACTCAATAAAGAGGGTAAGTTCATTGAGCAGGATTACCTTTTACTGAGGAATATCAAGACTGTTAGGCCGTTTTTCAGTGAAGTTCTGTTATGCAGTGGCGGCACAAAATCTGTAGGCAGGCTATATCTGCCAAGGGCTAAAGCACTGACTTACTCTACCGCTCCAGACGAGAAAAAACAGATTGAAATCATGATGAAAGACAATGGGGTCGATATGTTTACTGCTTGCCAGATGATTGCTGAAAGGGAAGGAAAAGATCTAGTCGGGACATGGCGACGTCGATTCGACGCCGAAAATGAATCTTAGGCCTGCTGCTCGCAGGCCTCGCGTTCTTACTTAAAAGAATGGATTAGCGTTGATACTGGAAACAACTTCTTCAAGCTGTCTCTCAGGGAGGCTCGAATCTACCCCAGGGAAGGGGGATAACAGATGTTTATGGGCAACAGCGGAAATCGCTAATGTGATACTCGAATGTTCATTGGCAAGATACAGCTCTATTGCTTGCAGTGTTTCTTCAGGGAATGACCAGTGTCGAATGAACACAGGAAGTAGTTCTTGGTTGAGTGCTGTGCATTCACCAATTGTGACATTAATACCCATGTGATCAGCGTAACCAGCTACCAGCATAGATCCACCGAATAACGCAATGCCTGTGATATACGAACTGGGTTTGCGCTGAATGTAGTCGAGTGCGATGGCGGTGTCGATTGAATAGTTTATGAGTTGAGTACTGACGTCATAAGCGGAGCTAGGCAACAGTTGTCTTAGCATGTAGGTAATGATCAGATTGACACTTCTGAGCGTTCCTAGTTTGGTGATTGCACGTTTTAAATCATCAAAGTTTTTAATGACGGGTAATGCAGCTGAATTGGCTACACGAAGGAACAACGCAGCGAGAGCAGCATCATTACCAACAAGTCGGTAAAGTTCATTAATGGGATCGTCGTGCTTCAAAATTTCCCTGATCTCCGGTACGGGGACATTTTTGATAAGTAAATCAAACTGAGCGCTTTGGGTTGCGTCAGTTATTGATTTAGCCGATATGGTGTAGTTAGCCATAAATCATCCATTAATTAACAGCTTAGACGCTTAGACTGAAGAGTATCATGAAACACCTGATTGAGTGTAATCGTACATCAGTATCTATGCCGTACAAAAAAATTAATTAGTATAAACTACTTTAACTATGGGGGTCGCATGTTGAGAAATATAAATTGTATGGTGTTAGGTTTGATGTTGGCTGTTTTTTATTCGTTCACGGCGCCAGCATTCGCATCACCCGCGCCTAATGAGGCTGAAAGCTGTGCTGTTGCTATGGCCCAGTTTCGCTATTACGCACATGGTTATGAGACTGGGGCTAAATGGATCCCAGGCAGTTTAGAGGCACCTAAGTACGCAGAAAGCGAAGTCAATCCAGAAGGGGTGATTATTGATTATTATATTGCTAAAGAGTACACCGAGGGTAGCAATCAGATCCCTGTTGAAATTACTCGTCGATTAATTCACACGGCATATAACAACTATCAATCGGGTCATAGCGCATCGTTTGGGAGCTACTGGACGTTGGCCTCGTGTATGGGGGTTATTAATAAGCCAATCGAGTTCCTAGGACGCTGTGACGAAAGAGAAGCGCAGCCGACGAAAAGGGGATTCCAAGATTTCGTTCAGTGTGCTAGTCCCAACCGCTAATTCTCAAAATTTGCCTCAATCAAGAAGCGTGATCTAATGGAGACATAGAACACGAATCGGATTGGGGCATGACAGACACGTCTTTAGAGCAGTTATCCAAGTTTGGCATAACTGAGTTATGGCAAGTTGGACTTGTCATGCCTCTGCAATACAAAGATTTACGCCTTGTTCAATATGACTTGAATCCCTATCAACGCTTCTCTGGGATGACACTTTTCGGCGGTCATATTCACTCTGTATCTGACATCAAGTTAGGACGCACTAAAAAACGCAGTCCCTTCATCATTGTTGAGCTGACAGACCAACTGGGGTTTCGACTTAAAACCTTCGTTTACGACACAGCTGAAAACCTAAAGTCGTTGAGCAACGGGCTCGCGATGGCTAATCAGCATCACCCTATCTATGTCTATGGCTTACCGGAATATCAAAACCAACAACTGATCTTAAAAAATCAGGAGTTTATTGCCCCCGATGATTTAGGGCGGTTGCATGTGTGCTATGAACTGGCCAAGGGAAGGAGCAAAGCGGAACCCAATGTAATCGATTTTCTCAGCCGCTTACTGTCAGAACGTGATGTTATCAAGGAATGTGCTGACAAGATTAGAGAGCTGCTTTCAGCTACCACTGTAAGTAACAAACGACTAAAGCAATTTCTGGGTGCAGCCCCGAGTGACAACATCGAGCAGATGTTACAGGAGATCCATTTCCCCGATTGTGTTCAACGAGGTTACGCACGGATTCGGCAAGTCAGTAAGTTAGCAGCAGTCCTCATTGGTGCGGAGGCAAAGGAATTGGCGTCACAGTGGGGAGTAAAGCGTGTCCCGTTGCATTTTGAGTCAGAGGCGATAGATAACCGCATTAAATCGTTACCATTCCAAATGACCGAGGAACAAAAATCCGCGGCATTTAGTATGGTCACGCAAATGACCTCGGCAGTATCTCAACACATGATGTTAATTGGTGACGTTGGCACCGGAAAAAGCTGTGTGATTGGCACCTGTGCCGCCTCAGTTGTGGATGCCGGTGGGCGAGTGGCCATTATGCTGCCTACTTCGAATTTAGCGCGTCAGTTACATAGAGAGTTCTCTGAGTATTACCCTGACATCAGCCCGACGTTAGTCATTGAAGGGGAGATCATTGAAGAGATTTCCCAATGTCGAATGTTGATTGGTACCACGGCGATTTTACACAAACAGTGGCCATTCACATTTGATCTGACCGTCGTGGATGAACAGCACAAGTTTTCAGTTGAACAGCGCGAGCTGTTTTGCGCTGACGGGGCGCATTTACTGGAATCGACAGCAACCCCAGTACCGCGAACAGCGGCTTTGCTAAAACATGGAGTGCTGAAGGTGTACGAGCTAAAGCATTGCTTCGTAGATAAGCGTATTGAGAGTCGTTTGTTAGAGCATTACGCAGGTCGAGACCTGGCAATAAGAGCGTTAGCGACGCTTCAAAGCGGCCAAAAGTTATTGATCGTTTGCGCCCTAAAAGATGAAAGCAAGTGTGAGGCATTTGCGGATATTCAGAATGCGACAGAGACATACGAGAAATGGTGCCGATTCATCCATAGTAATCGCCACGTCCTACCGGATGGTAGCGGGGTTGTTCTGGCGCATGGAGGGCTAACAAACGAAGAAAATGCAGCTGCAATCGATGCGCTCAATACGGGTGATGCAAACGTGCTGGTCGCGACGACATTAGTTGAAACTGGGCTGACTATTAAAGGGTTAACCCACTGCATTGTGATGAATCCAGACAGGCTAGGTCTTGTCCAACTCCATCAGCTTAGAGGGCGCTTAGCAAGGCACGGAGGGGTAGGGTACTTTGATTTACTGTTACCCCCTGAAATAAGCCCAAAATCAAAGGATAGGCTTGAATTAATTTCTCAAATTTCACATGGCGTGACGCTAGCGATTGAGGACATGAAACTGAGAGGATTTGGCGATTTAACCAAATCAGGTCGCTCGCAAACGGGAGTTAATCAGCGATATTTGTTCGGTTACAAAATCAATCTTGATGATTTAAACGATGCAATTGAGTTGATTGATACCTCAAGTTAGGTCAGAATCAACACAATTTTATTAACTCAAGAGCTTTATGGTTTATGGGTAAGGTATGAAACTACAATCGTTAAGTAAAAAATCGTTCATCGCATTTATTGTTATCTTGGCTCTTGCCCTTCTCGTTTGGGTAGTGAGCCAGTTCAACAGCTATAAAACATCACTACCAACGGGTGTCGCCAAAGATGGCCCTCCGGCCCTAGCAACTTTGTTAAGCAGTAACGCCAATAACAAAGTGATCCAGAAATGGAGTGTCACCGACGGTTCGCAAAATATCACGGGTTGGCTGGTGGATCTGAGTGGCCAAAAACAAATTTATTGGAGCACGGGCGACTTTGTTATTGCTGGTGGTCTGGTGGATGCGAATGGCGTCAACTTAACGGAGCAGTGGGCGACGACGCTGGGCATCTCCGAAGCCGATAGGAATCAGCCACAACAAGCAGGTCGAGCACAACGCGCACCTGTTGCTCAGCAAACTTACACTGAGCAGGATTGGCAAAGTCTCACTGCGGCGAAATACATTCAACTGGGCTATGAACAAGCGTCAGCTGAGAAAGCGATTTATGTATTCTTTGAACCCTTCTGTAGTGCTTGCAGTAGCTTACTCGCACGTTTGAAACCCGAGATTGAAAGCAAACAGTTGGATGTGCGCTTGGTGCCGTTAGCGTGGATCAGCGCCAACTCTGTCCCAGCAATCCAAGCCATGATTGATGGCGGTAAGGACGCGGTGTGGAAGCACGAAGAGGCGAAGCAAACTAAAGCTGCTTATGCCACTGCAACCCCAACCCCAGAAACTAAGATGGCCATCATCCAAAACTCTGAGCTCATGGGTACACTGGGCATCCAAGGTACGCCGACGCTGTTTTATCGCAATGGTGGTGAAATGGTCAAAGTGGTGAATAACTTTGCCGCAATCTCCCAAGCCATAAACTCGCTACAACTCACCGCATCAGTCAATTAATTTCCCAACTCCATAAGGAGATCCCATATTGGGATCTCCTTGGTATTATAAGCACATTTGATTAATTTAATGTGCATTAATTCATCGCAAAATTCCCATTAATTGCTCAAAAAATGGGTAAATAAATTTATCCATTTATATAATTCTGATAACCTATGTAATCATAAAAAAATGTTGGGTTCAGAATGCGCGACTTAACTTTCAGTAAATCCGCTATAGCGCTACTTATACTAGCGCAATCGGCGTGGTCATTTAACGCTTTAGCTGTATCCGGTGTAACCATCACTGGTGAACTGTCTGCAAAAATGCCCGAAATCGTCTTGACCCCACCTTCAGGAGTGGTGGCTAACGTCCAGCAGGTGCAAATCAAACCAACTCAAGGATCCGGTGCGGGTTGTAGCTTAACGACGGATGTAGCGGCGGCAAAAGCCTTTACGCAGTCCCAAGGTAACATGCTCTGTTTACTGGAGTGGAGCTTGCCATCAGGGTTAAGCACTTACAGCGATGGTATTCAGGGTTACTTGAATAACTCTGGCAATAACATCATCGGGTATACCGTAAGTATTTATTCTGGGAGTGGCAGAGAAAAAGTGCTGGTTGAAACAGGCTCGATGACTGTGGAAGCGGCGCAAGCTATTTCCCCAAACATCGTTGAAATCGTAAGTGACTTAACCACTGGTATCCAGTTAGGTTCGGACGTAACCAGCAACAGCAAGGGAAACATCCTCAAAACCGTCCAAGTTAAGACCGATTCAAGGCCATATACCCAAGTAGTTAATGCGCCGAGTCTCGGGGCGTGTACCATCCCGATTGGCAGCACATCATGTACCATGTCCACAGCTGGCACGACTATTGTTACCGACACAAGCAGTTCGACGGGCTCAACCAACTACAGCATGAGCGTAGATTCGGATAATGGCTATTTCAAAACCATCAATGGCCAATATCAGTCGCAATACAATCTCGCATGGGACTTCAGGACCGCGACACTCGACGATTATATGATGCAAGCGGTGGCCTCGGGTAACGAGGTGCCAATCACTAAAACATTTGCTGACGGCACGACACTAACTATCGATAACGAAAAAGCGCTATTAACAGTAGCTACCCCTCACGCGGGTAAATCCGGTACGTGGTGGCATCCACAGGCGACTATTACGCTAAAACCAGATCCACAGTATTCAATCAAACAACCAAGCTATAACCTGGCAGGAAATGACATTCTCTCTACCGATGTTATTACCTTACCTACGGGAGAACTTAAGCTGAGCCCTAAGCTCGTTGAGCAGCATTCCGATGTATGGGCATTCGAGTTTGACCTGTCTTCGCTTCCAGATGGCGTTTACATCCCATACGCGACGTTGACGGACGCTTACAGCAACACCTGGGAAGGTGTCGTAGGTGAGTCCAGTAACATCGATAGAAATCCTCCAACTATCAGGATTTACAACACTAACGGCGGCATTGTTAACGCAGCCGACCCTATTTATTTCTTTGATGATATTCTCGTTGCGGCTGTTGATTCCATGTCTGGTGGGGGGAAGGTGATTGCTGCGTCAGTGGATGGCCAATCAGTTCTTGGAGATGGTATTGATGAAGGGATTGAGTATTTAAAAATGCTCAAAACTCCAGATACTCCATTAGAGCCCAATACTGATAAATTACTATCTGTGGTAGTCCAGGATAATGCTGGTAACACATCAGTACAGGAAGTCTCAATTCGATATATGCCAGTAAAATGGCAGATAGATGACAGAAGCCAGACCTATCGAAGAGGTGTTCAAGCGGTCTCTATGCCACTCAAAAACACCGAGGGGGTTGGTTGTCGCATGTATGCGTCAGCTGAGCAGGCACGTAAAGCTGGTGGTCAGTTAAATTATCGCTGTTTTATTGAATGGCTACAATTCCCTGATGGCACAGGCTCTCAATGGTCTAACTCTCAGCAAGTCCTCGCGGGTACGTTCCAAAAAGCGACCAGTACATCCTCACTTAACGAGGCTAAGTACAAGGTTTGGATGATCAACCGAAAAAACTCAGAAGCGCTCAGCTTTGTGGGTTCGCAAGCATTTAAAGTGACTGAGCCGGAGCTGCCAGTAGTAACTGTTGCTAAATACCGTGAATTTAAACCTGACATTTTTACGACGACAGTTGATGGTGGGGTGATTACCACCACGTCAGCTGAGTTTATTAACGGTGATTTAACTTTTTCAATCACTAGCAGTGATGGCACTCAGGTGTCATACCCTTACACACAATCAGGCTCAGCTCAGTCTAAAAAGCGGATTGGTAAAGTTTTAAGTGTGGGGGCATCTGCCTTGTGGACCACAAGAGATATTGAGCTAAAAGCTCAGTACACTGGGGACAAAACCGCGTTAGGCACTAAGAAGGTTAAAGTTCTGACTGTGCCAGCTAATACTATTGTAGCGAAGCTAGAAACCCCCGAGGTACTTCAAAACACTCAGTCTACGATCACTGCTAAAGTGAGTATTGGCTCTCTGGACTTCTTAACTCGAAAAATGACTTACGATAAAGAGACTATGGGTGATTGGTCTGCGGTCATTGCATTGGAGTCGCGAAACAAAGAAGGTACTAGCTATCAAAACCTAACAGAGCCATTAAAGCTTAACAGTGAAGGTGTGGCATCTGCGGAAATCCCATTCAAGGACTTTTCTATCGGCAGTTCTCGCTTAGTGGCTCTGGTGACTGTGGACAGTAAACTGGCTGATTACCAAAAAACGATTAAGAGTAATTCTGCATTTTTCCAGATTTATAAAGGTGAGGCTATTGACGGAGATATCCTGATAAAGCGCATGGCGGGTAAAGCGCCATTCGCGGCTCAATTGCTATACGTACCTAATACACTAAATGACCGTCGTGCTAAAGGCGACGTGACTTGGGAAATGTCGAAAGATAGTGGCGGTACATGGGAAGAAATTGCCACTAACAAAGACTTTGTGCAAATCCTGTTATCTAACAAAGGTATCTATCAATTTAGAGCCCAGATTGCTAACAAGTACAGCGGTATTAAACAGACCACCGATTTCCAAGAGGTGTTGGTGTACGACCAACCAGAACTGAAGATTGAGGGTGTTAGTGCATTACATGCTGGCGAGATTGGCCAATATAAGCTGCTTGATAATGATGAATCAGTCGATTTGACATCAACCGAAGTAGAATGGTCGTTAGATGGCGTGAACTGGGTGAAAGGTGATGATAGTTTCACGTTAACGATGGACAGTGAAACTCGCTATAACATCTATGCTCGCGCAGCTTATGTGAATACTGATTTGGCTGGCGACGCCAGGTATGCGAAGGCTACTAAGATTGTACGTGCCGCACGTTTACAACCTGTGCGAATGGCATTGCCGGTGATCAAGGCGATGGAAGAAGGCGTTCCGTACACACTGGAAGCGACTACGAAGCTAGCGGATACCGCTGCGGGTACGCCAATCATCACTGAGTGGACATTACCAGACGGCACCAAGACGTTAGCGCCGTCCATCAGTTACACGCCAACGGCTGAAGATGTCACTAATAAACTGGTGAATATCCAAGTGCGATCATGGGCCGAAGGCTATCAGACTGAGACAGAAAACCTGAAGCGCTTAACTCCAGCAACATGGCGTTATAGTTTCCCATCGTTTGAGATTATAAGTAAGACGAGCAGCAGCTATGCGCCGACGTCAGGCTCTATGTTGATTAACACTCCGACTGACCTTCCTCCGTACTACTCGGGAGTGACGTTCTCGGTTGAGTGGACAATTCCCGAGACATTTGAGGTGGTGCGCAAGACCGACAAACAAGTAGTGTTCAACGTAAAAGAAGCGGGTACAGAGAATGTGCAGGCGACTATTACTGACAACCGTGGTAACGCTAAGGTCGTTTCTAGCTACATCGGCACCAACCAAGCGCCGGAGCCGCAGTTGAACATTGAGCCACGTTATAGCAACACTATGATGCGTGAGCCACTAACCGTGATTGCAAACTTGTCGGGTAAAATGGGCCACCCATTAGACCGCATTAATACGGTCAGTTGGTATCTCGATGGCAAGCTGGTGGAGCCTACCAATCTGAGGGTGGTGGTAAGTGGCGTTGAAGCGGGTGTACATAGACTAAAAGCGGTTATGACATCTGTATTCAACATCCAACGGGAGTACGAAATGGAAATCCCCGTGGCCAAAAACGTAGAACCCAAATGTAACGTGAAGGAAAGCAATTATTCCAACATTCGCCGACTAGATCTGATATGTACTGACGAAGATGGTAAGATGGCGAAATACGAGTGGAGCATTAACGGTGAAATATCACCCTACATTGGCTCTTATATTTACGTAAGTAAGTCGACTGGTTATAGCGCTGTGATTATCGCTAGAGGCGTGGATGACTCTGGCGCTTACTCAAATTCTATTGAGAAACATTACACAAATTAAACCGTTCAAATAAAGAATCCCGCTATTGTTGCGGGATTTTTTATAACTAGATTATCATGTGAGACATTAAAATTTGTCAAATGAGACTTGTAGTGCGATAATTATTCATAAATTTGGAATGCAGGAGTCATTGATATGGCAGTTCAACAATTACGTGAGTTCAGATTAAAACCTAAAGTACATCAATCTATCTGGGCTAAAGTGGGGTTGCCTGCTGGCGAAGGCCCTGTGCTAAGTGACGCAATTAATCATGGGTTTAGTATTGATGTTGTGAATCGCTTTGCCGAAGCCGTTTCCATGCCCGTTACGAACCTTGTCCAGTATGCCGGTTTAAGCCGGGCAACCTTCGCCCGTCGGGTAAAGGATAAAGAACATCGACTGAAGCCTAGTGAAAGCGAAGCGTTTGCACGGATGATACGAATGTATGAAGCAGCAACTTTGATGCTTGGTGGAAACAAGGCAGATGCTATTCAATGGCTCAATGAACCCGCAATTGGATTGAACGGTAAAAGACCAATTGAGTTAATGGGCTCTGAGTCGGGCACAGTAGATGTCATTCGTCTAATTAATAGATTAATGCACGGAGTTTACATGTGAAGCTCTATCGCATTGTATCAAAGCAGTACGTGGATTCTGCATGGAATGGACAAGGGGCTGCAATGTATGGGGGGCGCTGGAACTCATTGGGAGTACCGATGGTGTATACCTCTCCTACACTATCTCTAGCAATCCTAGAAGTCTTAGTGCATCTCAATTCACCCCGAAGATTCGATAACTTCGTCACGCTTGAACTGGAATTGCCCGAAAGTGAATTGATGATGTTGCCACAAAGCGAATTGGCCGAGGGGTGGCATAACGAAATCATGTCCAGAGGGCTTGGAGATTCGTTTATAGAGTCTGAATCGGCGGCTGGACTGATGGTGCCCTCGTTTATTGTGCCCTTGGAGCACAATGTGTTGGTCAACCCTTCCAATCCAGTTGTAATTGAGTCGGTTAAGAATGCCGTTGATTTAAAATATCAAATCGATCCAAGACTAATTTAAGTTGTTGATTAGCTAGCATAGTCAACTCGATTAAGCAGGTTCTCATTTTATTTATGACAAGTAAAATCGGCTATCCGGATTATCCGGTTGATACCCAAACTATAATCCGATTTTGGAGAGTGTTGAATGAATGAAACTACGATAAGCCTAATGCAAATGTTCTTCTTTTTGTGCTTCATTGGGGCAGGGTTTTCTATGATGCTTCATGCAGTAATAGCCTACCGGATACTCGCGGCATCCGCCCTGTTTGTCGGAAGCCTTCTAAGCTGCATCACATGGGGGTCATCGGCGGTTGTTGGCGTCTTTGTAACTATTTTTATCGTGCTTCCCATTGTTTGTTTAGCGATAGTGAATTTTGGACTTTTCCTTACTTGGAGAGCAATCCGAAATAATGGGTATTCTCAAGAACCTAATCGTCCGCCAGGTGGATATGTGAAGCTCGCGAAGGTGTATCGAACAATGTTGCTATCAAAAGGATAATCAGAATACCCGTAAAATCTAACCCAACCCCAAAAAAAACCGAGGTGGTTGAAGCCTCGGTTAAACGGGTCTAAACGGAAGATGGTTGTACATTATCGAGCTAGTTTGCTTAATGAATCGATCGAAATATCGGATATTGAATCATTAGCAGCATTTGCGGTTGCAACTTCAATTTGCATAAAGTAGCTAAGAACATAGGTATCATTAGGGCTGCTGGTGCTGTTGAATAAACTAAATGTGGGGTCTAAATAGTAGTCGCCTCGCTTTAACCATCGATGATCTAGCGCGATTAAATTATCACCTATTGCGACAATCACGATCCCTTGCACTATAACGTCAGCATTCAATATGCTCTGAGTCCTACAGCAATTAACAAAACTCTTACCACATTCTACGTGTGCGGAAATGCGGTCCAACTCTTCAATTGTAAGACCTGTAATATTCACTGGGATCAGTGTTGTCGGGTCAATTCCTAGTTGATTCAAAATTAGCTCTAAGTCATTCGCAGTAGATTTCATCGCCGCTCTCGTTGTTGCTGAACTGCATTCTGTCTAGTAATATACATGAACTGTATGTCAATAGAAATGTGTAGATGATCAAATTCGACAAGGCTCACTGGCGTCACACGTATTTACTTCCATTTTGTATTGCTGCCGTCATTACAGCTGCTACTACGTGGTTTAGTCATAGCTATAAACTGATATTGGTACTCAACAGCGATAAATGCATTCCTGGTTCTGTATTCGTGGTAGACACACGACAAAAACACGTTAATAGCGGCGAGCTGGTGATGTTCATGTCTCCTCAAACCGACATTCTTCCGTCAGGGATCAACATCATAAAGTTAGTGGCAGGTGTCGAAGGAGACCTCGTAGAAATAGGGAGGTTTAGTGTGACCAACAAAAAACACAGGTTCCCAGCACCTATCGACAATGCGGCGAATGCGCTGAATATCGATGTGCAAAAGCTCATTGGTACTAGGACTGTAGAGAATGGCGGGATCTTTGTGTTAGGCACAGAACCTGGCAGTTATGACAGTCGTTTCTTTGGTTCAATCAAAACTCAGCAGGTGATTGGTCGTGCTTACCTCATTATCTAATAGACAGTTTCTTGTTAGCTTGTTTGTGGCGGTAACTATGTCTGCCATTTATTTCGATGCAATGGCTACAGACGATAACCAGCAGTTTATTCTGGATGCAAAACGACAGATGGATGAAGTCCGTAGCCAAATCGAGGCTATGAGGCAGAACAATACCCAGCAGCCCCAAGGTGGCCTCCCCGCTGCTTGGGGGCAGCAATCTTACATTTCACAAGCACAAATGCTCACCCAGCAGGCCGATGCGATCAGGCATCAAGTGCTGCCAAAGCCAGAACCTGTCACGCCTGTTGTGCAGCAAGAGATAGCCGCAAACGGAGAGGTATTCATTTTCGCTTCATTCGGTATGCCAGCATACACGCTGAAATCAGCGCTGAGAGCAGCATCTCAAAGCCAAGTTAAAACAACAGTCGTATTTAGAGGCCTGAAAGATGAATCTGAAAGTCTGCGTGATGCCTCCAACGCCATTCATAGAGCGATAGATGAAGCAGATTTAGATGTGACTCCAAGAGTTATCATCGACCCTCGTTTGTTTAATACCTATGCAGTCGAAGTAGCGCCAACAATGGTGTATCGCAACGGTGGCAAAGTGGTTACCGCGACAGGGCTACAGTCATTAGAAGATTTCGTTAAGCAGTCAGAAGGCTTGTTGCAAAGCGGCTCGCTCGGGAAGTTGTCAGACACTTACGACATTACTGAGATGGACATGCTCGAACTTATCCAACAGAAACTCAAAAAAGTAGATTGGGAAGAGAAAAAGCACGAGGCCGTTAGCCGATTCGTTAACCGTAAAGAGGTTCAGTTGACAGAGAGCCTTAAAGTCGAGGATGTGCGTTACAAAATTGACCCGCGTGTTCGCTTTACCCAAGACCAAACAACGCCGGATGGCCAGTATTTTGCCAAGGCCGGTGATGTTGTAGATCCTACAGCATTACTCCAAATGGAAACCCGCTTATTCATGATTGACCCAACCAGTGAGCGTCAGCTGGCGTGGATGAATGATGTACTTTCCGTGACTGATCACAAGCAAGTTTACGTGCTGCTATCAGCTCTGCCAGCCGGTAGCGATTTAACCGAATTTAACCGGTTGCAGACAAAACTAGGCCGTCGCTTGTACTTGATGCAACCGACGATGGTGTCTCGTTTTCAGCTTGAGCATTTACCCGCATTAGTTGATTTGTTTAAGGGAGAAATCCGCGTCACTGAGATTGGTCAACGAACTCTGAGTAATGCGGGATTACCGACACTATTAGTAGCTCCAAATGGCGGCGCCAAATGATGAAGAAGTTCGCAAAAGTAGCTGTTTTTCTGGCTTCCATGATGTCCGTAAATGTGAGTGCGAACAGTATGCCGGACTCGGTTTGCCCCGATGCTGGCTATTTCTCAAACCTGATTAACTCTTTTTGCTGGTCATGTACGCTACCTTTTAACCTCGCCGGATTCTCGGACAATGTGCCTAAAGGGGCTAATTCGAGTCGTTTATGCTCATGCTCGGATGCTCTGGGAGTGCCGGAGCTTGGGGTATCTCTGGGTTACTGGTCACCTGACCATTTAGTTGAAGTCTCTGCAACGCCATGGTGCAGTCCAACGCTGGGTGGAACCTTGCTACAAAATGACATGACGATGCGGGGGAGGGCATCCAACCCAGATACTCAATCTGCCGAAACGGTATCGTTCTTACATTACAACTACATCATCAATCCGGTTTTTAAGATGTTAGGTCTTTTCTTGTTGCCTGAGTGCGACACATCCCCTGGTTACTTTGACCTCGATATTGCGTACATGTCAATTCTCGATGTCACCTACGAAAACTCGGCGCTATCATTTCTGTTCACTCCTGACGCAATTCCGATTGCTAATCCTGTTGGCCGCGCCATTTGTGTTGCCGATGGGATGATCACTGCTAGTAGCGGCAGTGCTAACGAGGCGCTGTGGTTCTGCGCTGGTTTAGATGGTCCCTTGTATCCATTAACCGGCTTTATTGGGGCCGACAATGATTTTATCCGCAATACCCAGTTAATCACGACTCGTTCACTTGCTGCGCTACATCGCAGGGGGTTAGCGCGAAAAACTTACGGTAAAGAGGCGATGTGTAACGCCGAGTACAGTCCAATGATCCCTAAGGCGCAGTACAAAATTTCTATGATGTTTCCGTCTCCTGAAGCGAATCCTGCAGCAGCATCAGCCGTGAAACCCACGAAGGCTTTTAATATTGAGGATTTACAAAATCCTGAAACTGGCAATTACGACAACAGCGAAGATAAAAATAAATCAACCCTAGATGGTTCATGGGATGAATGCTGTCACCCTCTCGGTTGGCCTACGATTTGGTGGGGTTCAGGTAGAAAGTCTCCTGGTAATGGAAAAGACCAACACGCGGTTTATTCAATTTTCAGATACACCGATTGCTGTGTGAGGGTTCAATAACAATGGAAGATAAACTGGTTACGTGGTGGGAAAAGGTAATCTCTTACGGAATAGGAAGCATTTACTTATTCAATATTTTAACTATGAGTTTTCTGGCGCTATTTCTCACAAGTAGCCCTGCATTTGCAGATCTCCCATTGCCAGTATCTCTTCAGTATTCCTGCCCAACAGGGTGGAGCTATTCCAATGGCACCTGTATTAAGTACACTTATGCAGCTCCGGTAGTGTCATGCTCGACACCGGGCTATTCAGTCACCACGGTAAATGGCTTACAAACATGTGCCAAAAACGAGTCCCGGACAACGATAAACAGTTGCCCCACTGGGACAAACTGGTTGGACTCTCAACAATCGTGGAACTATCATGACCCTCTGTATCCTAACCTTTGTTCAGCAAGGCAAAGCGCTTCATCTCAGGCCAGTTGCCCCACAGGGTACACAACATTTAGCAATGGAATTTGTTTTAAACTGCAGACCCCATTGGGTAAAACTTGCCCGGATGAAGGTGGGGCCGCAGAAACAGTAGAGCAAATTTGCCCACAAACCTATGTAGACCTCGGACTCTGTAAAAAGGACGAGACGGTCTCAGTTTCACTGCCTGATCAAAGCTGGCAAAAGCAAAACGAATCAACCTGTAAGCGAACCTTGTATGAGGGAACCATTTCCACTTGTCCAACTGGCTACACGCCTGCCGGTGATGACAACTGCCAGAAAGTCGAAACCACTGTATCAACTGTAAGCTGTCCGGCAGGCTACTATCAAGATGGTAGTCAGTGTATGCCTGGGACTGCCCCGAGCTGCCCGGCAGGAACGACGTTAATGAACGGTTCATGTGTTAATTCCTCGGGTTCTGTCGCCAGTTGTCCAACTGGAAAAGAGTTAGATCCCTACAGCAATACCTGTATTACGGCGAAGGGAAACTTATCAGATCCTGATTACTTTATGCAGATGGGCCGCGATTTTGGCAAATCCGCGGTAGGCGCCATTGAGCTGCCAGGAGGCACAACTAACAATATTAAGCTTAATTACCGGAATGTTGGTCAAACAGATATGACCACATCTAATATGACCAATGCTGATATGCTCGGGCTTGACTCCAATAACGGTTACAACGTATCTGCAACAGGTACTTATCAGGACGAAAAGGCGCAACAAAAATCGATTAAAGAGGCCGTTGAGCGAAACACGGCTTATGGAAAGTCAGAGCCCGTTGTAGGGGCAAATCAAGATGAAACGAATGATGCGCAAGATCATAGTGCCAATGCTTATCTAACCTTGCTTGATGCTCAAAACAAGAACCCGCCACACACTATTGGAAAGGATGCTTCATTCCTTAAATCTGGATCACAGGAACAGCAAAACATTCTTAATGGTAGTGGAGGACAATTTTTCGGGGATTGTTCGACGGACACTGTCACTAAAACTACTATCGATGACTCACTGATTAAAAATACTATCGAAGAGTGCTTTAAGCCAAACAGAAACAATCTTTCAAGCTGTAATAGAGAACGAATTTTAACGCCACCAAACGAGAATAAAATCTTTGGCAGTGGGTTTGGGTATTGCGGTAAACGCTGTATTTCAATCATTTTGGGAGATGAAACGGATAACGCTCTGCCAGACAATGATGATGGTACGTGTAAAGTCTATCGCAATGCTTCATCGTTCAGATTGCTTGACGGAATAAACATTGTTTCCGCGACTATAGGGAAATCGAGATATGACGATTATTTTAAATTATCAGTTAATGACACAATTCTTAACCAGTCTTCGACTTTCCCACTAGATGGACAGTCTTGCTCCGATATTGGTAACACCATAACTGCGTCCCCCATTGATGTGACTGTGCCATTCCAGACTGCATTAGCAAAAAATCGCACTCTGACCGTCGAACAGTTGCTATCCGTAAAAAATTTGGGGGAAGGGTATACCAGTATCACTATCAATTTCGATCAAGACTTGCTTGCAAACTGGGTTGAGGACATTGTTGAGTCACCAGAAGGATGTGAGGCATCGTTGTCAACGCCAGACAGTTTTTGTACGGCATCTGATTGGAAATGCGATGCTAGATTAGATTCTGAGTTAATCAATAACGGTGGTGTGCTAAACCTTTCGGATATAGATGGTGCTCCGGGGGTTCAGGCGGTGTCTGGGGCAAATGACGTAATATTAATGGTTATGCGTAGGGATTTTGACCCAAGTTTGGCAAATGGGACTAAATCAAACTGCGGTAACATAGTTGGTACCACTGATGATGAAGGTGACAATAAGAACGACGACGGTCTATGGGTATGCAAAGAGGGAATTGGGTTTCAAACTCATAGTATCTACAGTGGCCCAGGTATGTATGGTACAGAGTTTGTAAACGTCCTACCCAAGCGGAATAAATGGTCTGTATTTGCTGTCAAAATAAACAACGGTGTTACATCTCGGTTTTACAATGAGAATGGCCAGATTTTTGATGCTAAGCAGATGTACGGTGGAAGTTTTGACTCTTTAAAGCAACGTCGAATTATCATTGGGCGAGGGAATACCTCAGAAGATTGGACCAAACGTGCTAACGCACCACTTTATCTCGCTCATTGGGAAGTACTGCGTGATATATCCTCAGACCAACAAGTTATCGATGCGTTAGAAAAAACCAAGGATATGTTTGCACTTGTCAATCTAGATCCTTTATACGAGGGGGACGATGGCCTTACTCCTTGCATGTATGCGCACATGGAAGATTATGTGTGTGATCCTCTTAAGGGTAATCGACTACCCTTTAATGGTGGAACAGTTGGGTATTCTGACATTCGGACAATGGGTGATCAGTGCAGTCAGTATACGTCAGATGAAAAATGCAGTATTGAGTCATCTACGTGCGCGGAGGGGTGGCTTGATTCGGCAACTAATACATGTTTTGGGTGGGATGTGACTTATCGCTGCGAGAGCGGTTCAGTCATAACTAAAACTGAAATAGTAGAGAATAATACCTGTTTTACCGATATTTCATGTGTGAATGGCAATTGCGAAACAAAAGCAAAAGAGACCAATACAGACTTTGTTCAAACTGCTGCGATGTACGCGGCTATAAACGAATTAGACAATGGGTCATCATGTACGGACCCTACTAATCCTGATACCTGCCAAGTGTTCGTTGGCAGTGTTGAGCAATGTAGCTGGGATCAACTCAAGGTAAATGATTGCTGCTCCACCAAAGGCACCGATACCACATCCAACCTATTTAAACTGTCATTAATGACCTTCAAAGCTGGGCAAAATGCAGTGTCCAGTGAGAACGCGTGGGTGAATGAGTATTTAGGCGGGGAATATGCCAAAAAAGGCTGGAGCATGGTAAAAAGTGGTTGGAATGATGCTGTTGATTGGGTATCTGACACAACTAAACCAGCGACGGAGGCCGCAAAAGGTGCATGGGATTATCTTGGTAAATCCTTTTCTTCCGAAGCTACGGCTACAGCTGGCAACGCAACAACCACAGTTTCTGGAGAAGCCGGATCCGTTGTTACTGACTTTTTCACTGATTTGGCTACCTCAATCGATACGGTAAAAACAGAAATCTACCAGTGGGTTTACGATGTGATGCCGCAGGCGATGCAGGAAGCTATAGTTTCTGGGGCTGAAGCGCTAGGGGTTGAAGTAGCCAAAGAGCAATCAGGTGCTTTAGCAGAAGGTGCTGGCGCACAGGCTATGGAAGGTGTTGTAAGTAACCTCATAGCAGCGCTTTCTTTCGTGATGATGCTTTACACCATTTATAACATGCTCAAATTGCTTTATACGATTCTAACGGCCTGTGACGAGGAAGAGCTGAAAATGGGGACCGAGCTGAAAGAACGCAAGTGCTTCTTCGTCCGTAAAGTGCCTTGTAAAAAGACATTAGGGATATGTACTGATAAGGCGCACAACGAGTATTGCTGTTTCAAGAGTACCTTAGCTCGAATTATCATGGAGCAGGTGATTGTTCAACTTGGGCACAATCCAGTGTCATGGCATGACAACGAAATGTGCCGTGGATTAACCCTAGACGAATTATCGAATATCGACCTAGGAAAAGTAGACTTCAGCGAGTGGGTGGGGTTAATGACTGAATCTGGTATGTTCCCTGAGCCTGACATGGAAAAAACGGGTGAAGATGCCATAGTTAACCCCGATGCGCGAGACAGCGCCGATGACAGGATTAAAAATCAGTTAGGGGTGGATACTGGTGTCAAAGTTCGAGAAGCGTTTGAAAACGCTTCCCCTGCTACTAACCTAGATTGTTCAGGTTTCCCAAGACCACCATCTTGCCCAATCTAAAGTGACAAAACCCCGCAAGCATTTTGTTAAATGCTTGCGGGTATAAGATTACATTTTGACGAAGAAGCGCTGAGTTTTGGTATTAACGTCAATGATATATGGATAATCAGTCAAGGAATTATCAACAGACTCACAAGTTTTGCGTGAATTAGGTGCCTTTGGTGGCATATAAAAGTAGGATGGATATTCAAAGGTCTGAGCTAATAACTTACTGCTCTCAACTTGGTAACAAGAACCAATGCCTAACTTTAAAATCGCATAACTACCGTTTCCATCACCAATATTCAGCAATGATTTCAATTCAGCCCCACTAAGCAAGGTAGTTGTAGAAATGCTCAATGCAGCAAATTTACCTTTGTATTGGGGTAATGGTAAATCTGAATAATTCGAATCTACCAGCACTACAGTTCTGCCATCAACTCCAGCTGTGAGTTCAAATTTCTGACCATCTGGCAAGTAGGCTTTGATTAAGTCAGCTTTTGCTTGTTCCATCTGATCTGCTGGCACAATTTGATAAAACATAAATGTTGGTAAAGGTGGGATCTCCCCTGAACCTAAGAAAAATAGACCCGCATTTAATAGACCACCAGATAGGCCGGAACCTGAAATGACACCTAAGCCAGCTGCGCCAGCTGCCGCGTTCATTGCGACAACCGAGCCACTAGAGCCGTTAATTTTCTCCCATTCAGCATCAGAAACAATTTTGTCTTTGATATTCCCATGCCCCCCATGACCCAACTTGAAAACTTTAAATGCAAAAGAATCATCAGATTTAATATCGAGTTGAGAGACTGTTTTAGGTGCTGATTTGTCAGTTGGTGTTGACGCGCAACCAGAGAACAAAGCGGTGCAAGCAAGAACAGCGGCAAGTGAGTAGGTCTTTTTCATGGTGAACTCCTGATAGAATTACCAACAATGTTAACACAGGCCTAATACTTGGCAAATTTCTTGAAATATAAGAAGAGTGGTTAAAAGGTTGATTGTTTAGCTTACGAAACTTATCATTCGCGCAACACATAAATTTAATGGTGAAGTTTAAATGGGCTCAACAAAAGATCAGGGGTTAGTCATCGAACGTGACGACAATACCCTTGTTTGTGCATTACCTGGAAGTGGTAAAACCTATGTTTTGGTAGAGCTGACTAAGCGTTTACTGTCCAGAGATGGCGCCTATTCTGTCCATTTACTTACGTTCACGGATGCGGCTCGTGTTGAGCTCACTGAGCGAATGCTTCACGCCCTTACCCCACGAGCTATGGAACGGGTAACTATCAGTACCTTTCATTCAACTGCGTTAGCGATGACTCGCGGCAAACTTAATCGCCGGTTATTAATGGCCAATGAGTTAATGCTGTTCGTTAAGTCGGTGCTCAATGAAGCTGACCATTTAGACCTCATTGATAAGTTCAGATTTAAGGTGCCGGACGTTGTTAGGCTGTTTGATGAAATGGGCCGAAGCCAAGACCTGTCAAAAGAGTATAGTGGCACAGAAGTTGCCTTGTACGAGCTTTACAAAGATATGCTGATTAAGCAGGGCAAGACGGATTTTAACGTCGTATGCCAACTGTCCGTGAGTTGGCTGGCGCAAAGTGAAATCCCTCCTGTGTCGGCTACGCATATTCTGGTAGACGAATTTCAAGATACCGATGCACTGCAATACATGTGGCTACGTGAACACGCGCTGCTTGGTAAAAAGCTGGTGGTCGTTGGTGATGACGATCAAGCTATCTACTCGTTCAGGGGTGGCCAAGGATACGACAATATGGTGGCCTTTCAGTCAGAGTTTAACGCAGATGCTTACGTGCTAAGAGACTGCTTTAGATGCTCAAAGGAAATCCTGAATCGAGCGGGTATGCTGATTAAGTTCAATAACCCCGATAGGATTGATAAGCCGATGAATGCGGTTAGGGAAGAGCAAGGGACTGTCAAAATCATTAAGTCTGGCACGATGGATAACCAGCTTAACCAGATTTTAGATGCGGTGAGCAAAGAGCCTCATACGTGGGCAGTAATTGCGAGGAATAATGCCATCCTTGATCGCGTTGAAACGGTTATTCAGGGTCATGGCATTGAGTACAATCGACGCGGCGGTAAGTCGTTTTTTGATGGCGTAGCACCCTACAGCTTGATTCAAATTGCCTCTGTGATTTCAGGCAAACATGATGACCATACCCTACATCGGGCTTTGGCGGCTTTGTCAGTGCCAGAGGCGGAAACGGCAAGAATTATTGGTTTATGCCGGACGGCGAAAACGACCTTTGGCGGCCTTAAACATGCGGAGATTGGTCATCATGCTGACCTGCAAAAATTCCACTCATTAGCTGAAGGCTGGCATGACATACCTGCAGGGCGTGAGGATGCTAAGCGAACCTACATGCAATCTATCGTTAAATTGTTAGCCATACACCTCGATAAGCGCGACCAAAAACATGCTCAAGTCGTCGGTGATGTCATTGCTGGACGTCACTGGGAGAGCCTGGGAGAAAGTATTGCGCAACTGAAGCCTTCGTTAGACAGCAAAAAGCGTAAAGACCAATCAGAAGAGGCCGCACCTAAGCTGTCATTGATCACTATGCACTCTTCAAAAGGTTTGCAGTTCGACAACGTGTGGATTGTGGGGAGCGACACAGGAACCATCCCGAGCAAAGAGGCGTTAGCAGAGGGTAAGATAGCGGAAGAACGTCGATTAATGTATGTGGCCATGACCCGCGCTATCTCGTCGCTCACTATGAGTTACACCAGTGAGCCCAGTGAGTTTCTGTACGAGGTTAACAAAGAAAGGGTTGTAGAGCTGGAGTCTGGATATGAAGACGATGCTGACGATTTTGACGCCGCTTGACATCCTCCACCCCCTAAAGGGGGTGGATTCCTACAGCTAGACGGTCATGCCCGACCGCAAGAATGTTCTTGGCTGCATTGACATCTCTATCATGCGTAGCGCCACAACTGCTACAAGACCATTCTCTTATTCTCAAGCCTGCTCTACCTTTCGGACTGCTTGCGGGGATTTCCCCGCAGCACGAACACGTTTGGGTTGTGTAACTCTCGTTGATTTCTTCAAAAACAACGCCTGCGTGAGCGCATTTATATTCCAGCATTGTTTTGAGCATTCCCCATCCTGCATCCAAAACGGACTTAGCCATTTTGGTTTTAGCTAAAGAAAGGGAATTGACGTTACCAACGAAAATCGCCGCATTACCATCTACTAGCTGGCGACTGTATTTGTGCAAATCGTCCTTGCGGCGATTCTTGATTTTGGCGTGAATTGCCTTAACTCGGTGTTTCTTGTTAGCCCGTTGCGCAATACCTAATTGCTGTTCGAGCTGGCGGTACTGGCGGCCAACAACTTTATGACCGTTGCTATCAGTGGCCGCTTCTTTACAACCAAGGTCGATACCGACACTCGCTGTCCCTGAGCTTGCTTGAGTTTCGATTTCAACCACCACATTGAAGTACCAACGCCCTTGAGCATCTTCGTTGAATGAAGCGGTTTTGAACTGATATTTGCTTAGGCCGTAGCTATCCCACACGCTGTAATAGTGACCATTGAAGAACACTTGACCGTTTTTCCACTTGGCCGCGCCCGTGTTAATTGGTATCCAGCCAAGGGAGCGTTTCGCACCACCCGACTTGCGCCAGTTAAGGCGAACCTTTTTGAATTGGACTCTGCGAGTAACGTACTCTTTGGCGATACATTGAAGCGTCTGACTGTGAAGTCCTAGCTCTTTGTTCGCGCCTTTGGTGTAAGGATGAATATCAAATGCAGACAAAAACCGCCCCCGCTCTTTGATGGAGCGTGAGCTTAATTCGTTGATGTAGTTCCAGACAAAGTTGACCGACCTCGCTTGCTGAGTGAGCACGATTTGGTGTTTGTCTTTTACTCTGACTTTTAGGGTTTTTGTGTGCATGGCTGTATATTTATACAGACATCAATTAAATGCAAGGGCGCTTACATCCCCACCCTAGAAGTGTGGGGTTTTACGCTTAAACTGACAGATTGACAAACCTGTGAAATTAAAATAATGTGTATGTAGGCGGATGCCCTTCGCCTTTCTAAGTGTTCTACTTTTCAGTAGGCATTCTTTTCAGGGCCATGATGTACACACCTGTTCATGGCTTTCGTATCGGTGGCTTTAGCTATTTCTGATTTACCTCCAGTTTCACTAGGAAATAACGATTTCCTAGTGCAATTGCGCAGCCGAACCTCCCACCTAAACGTCTGGCTCGCTGAATATCAGCTTTCCATTTCTTTACGAAAAATCTATCACTGAAAAATTCAGTTAGATAGATTCGGCGTTTAGTTCAAAAGGTGTTGCTACGCAGCAACCAAAAGTCTCCGTTAGCCTCGGACTCAGACTCAATTCAGATTAGCGACCTGAAACCAGATGTTTAGATTTTCTAAATATCTTCCCTTGTGGGTGAATATTCCCCCACAGGGATTGTTCACCCAATTTTTAATTATTGGAGTGAACTATGAATAGTATTTTTTCGGCCGAGAGTGTTCTGCATCAGATCACCCTTAATCAAAAAATCACACTTTGTGACGCTGAAGGCGAGATTCAAACTGCTTCAGCTCAGATTGCCTTGCTTAACGATTCTCCGTTTCGTGATGTCAATTCAAAAATTCAAAAAAACGCCAAATTCCATGCTGATTTAGCTGGTGAGTTGTGTGGGACCCTTTATTTATCTGCGGCTGAATCTTTGAAATCAGAGATGGTTGCGACATTTAAAGAACTAATGAATCGACTCCCTTTAGAGCTTCAAGACAGTTTTACGTATGCCTTGCTTGACTCTGGCGCACGTACACGCTTGGCCAAACGGAATCTATTCAACTTGTTACATTGATTAACAAACCTACCTTTTTGGGGTGATGAATTGCCCTAAAAGGCGTTCTCACCCCTTTTCTTTTTTATTTTATTAAAACTGGAGTGAGACTATGGACGCTATCGTATTTGCGGCAATCTTTATGGGTTTTATGACTATCTATCTGTTTTTAGTTAGACCTGTATTAGAGAGATTGGGCCTAGTTTGGTAATGCCAAATTAACCACTGTAAATCGACATCACTTAAGCGTCCTCTAGGACTGTTTATGGGGTGTCACTAATGCTCTTTCGCAATAGACAGCACTAGCGACACTCTATAAACAGGAATTTTACTTATGTCTACACTATCTGCGATTTTCTTCTCTGATCTGAATGTGCTCGTTACCGCGTCTGAAAAATGTGTTGCTATTACATCAAGCAAGGTTGGTTTTGATGTGAGCAGCAGTGATCATGGCGAACTGGCTGAGCGTTTATCAGTTTGGGCAAAATCTCAAAACATTCTGTCACCAGAGGAAACTCTAGGTGTTATCTAACCGGCTAGTAAGACCGTCTTACGGACGTGTCAGCCAATCAGTGCCGGTGCTGATTGGCACAACTAACCAAAGTGGGTTTTTTCAAGCCTATTTTGCTTAGTACCACTCCATGCTTCCTCACAACAACTCCCAATTAAGCGCTGAACATCAGTATTCCAATCGCCTACGCGAAACTGGAATTTAATTGCCGAGTTGTTGTTTGGTTGTGGTGCGTCTACTAGAGCATCTAGTTTGACCATCACAATCTCCCGAAAGGGCGCTTTGATGCTGCGTTAAGCATTTTTTCCCTTGTGGGTTCTGCCCACTAAAGGGCCGTACCCGCAACTTATTTATTTGGAGTGGGTATGGCTAAAAAATATCAAACCCGCGAGAAATCGTTGGGTGAATTAGGCATTCATGAATCTGTTGATTGGAGCGCTGAACAATGTCGCGCTTTTTGGGACGGAATCATTTCTGCAAATCTGGAGTTACTGAGAGATTCGGTGACTGAAGCGGAAGACATTCTTGACTGGGTGTTTTCAGAGCAGTTTCTAGTTGCTTGTCGTTATGCTGGTTTAGATTGTGATTTACTGAGGGATGGTGTCTTAGACGTCGTTGACCCAGTTGAAATCGTCAATGCCAGAATAAAGCTCAACAACGAAACTTGGTCTAAAAAACGCACTAAGCAGCAATCGCAATTGCGAAATGGCGAAGGCGTTTGGCAGACTATTTCTTGGGGCGAATCATTGGCACTATTTTGAGTCAGTATCGCTCCAGCATATCCAATTGCATCAGTAAAATCCGAGCCATAAAACGCCAACGGAGTTTGACTGCTGCAGCTGGTGAACAAATCAATTTATTAACCCTTGGGGTGAGTTTTGTCCCCCCGGGGCAGACTCACCCTTTTTTTATGCCTAACGGGCATATTTGGAGTGAGTCATGAAATTTAATACCGCAGGTAACATCGCTGCACGTCAGGCCAAAATTGCTTCATTGCAAGGCCAAAAAGGTCTCCATCTGTCTTTAGATTTCTCGTCCTTTTCGGGCAAGAAGTCAGAGAAATCATCAAAGGTATTTGATGATCAAGGTGGGGACGTGTCAGAAGTCACAGAGAAGCCTCGTAAGTTCTTGGTTGATAAATCAGCCCTTAAATTCGTCAGTAAATATTACATGAGAGCTAAGCGACTCATGGATACTGCTGGCATTCCTGTTTGGGGTGGGTGGTTAGTCCCTGAGAGTGAGTTCGATACCTTAAAAATTCGCTTTGAAGCAATTCAGCGTGCTTTTAATGAGGAAGCAGAAGCCTTCGTGAAAGATTACGAAGAGCTGCTGGATAACCAGTGTGCGGCACATCCTGAAGCGGCAAGATTCATTCGCCGTGATGCGCCTACTGTCAGTGACGTGGAATCACGCTTCTATATGAGCATGAGCCCACCAATGTCTATCGTTATCGGTTCTATGTCCGATGATGAATCGGCTGCTGCTGATACTCACTTGGATAAAAAGCTGCTTCAAGAATTTGCGGATTTGTCAGAGGATGTGTTGAATAAGATTGGTCGCGGCGACGTGATTGGTCAAAAGGCAATTTCATTCCTTGCTGATATGGAAGCAAAGGCGGCGAACTTCAGTTTTCTTTCTGATACTTGGGTCGGACTTGCGGCATGTCTCAATGAGATGCGCAACTCGTTCCCTAAGAATGGGCAACTGGATAGCAAATCGTTAGGTTTGTTACGGCTGTTACTAACGTCATTAAGCAACAAAACCGCGCTTGAAACTCTGTTAACGTCATACGACGAACTAGGCTTGGAAGCGATGGTTGAGCCTGAAATTGTTAACGAGCCTATGGCTGAGATTGATGAAGATGTCGCTCAGTTGCTACATGCGTTACGCGGATCCACAGAAGACAGTGGTGAAACGGAAGTTACAACGGCAAAAGTGACTGAAGAAGTGGAGCACTCGGAATTAAGTGCCGAGTTAGATGCCGCTTTTGCTGCGTTTTTTAATTAATTTTTAAACCCTTGGGGGTGAGTTTTGTCCCCATGGGGCAGACTCACCCTTTTATTTTAATGCCTTACGGGCATTTCTAAAATTTTGGAGTGAGTTATGTCTATTAAAGCTAAACAAGTATCCGGTGCAACAGTATTCCCATTATGCCCAACTTTAAGCGGTAAAATGGTCGCTGTTTTTGAAGGTATGGCTAACGTGCCAAAAGTGAACCCCAAGTACAGACCAAACGAGCGTAATTTGCTCATTGCGCTGACTTGGATGTTCGGAAAGAGCCGTAACATGTCACTGGCTTGTTATGGCGAAACAGGTACGGGTAAAACGGAGTTTGTCGCGTTTCTTGCGGCTTCTCTTGGCTTATCTCTGCACCGAGTATCCGTGAGTGAAACCATGCGCCCCGAAACGCTGAAGGGCAACATTGGTATCAAAAATGGTGAAACCGTTTTTGAAGAGAGCGTGGTGGTCAAAGCGTATCGCGAAGGCGGTATTCTGTTGCTGGACGAGCTGGATAAAGGCTCATTCGACCTGCTAGCTAGTCTTCACCCAATCCTCGAGGGCAAACCTCTTGCGATTGAGAAAACTGGCGAGGTGGTAAATCCTCACCCGCTCTTTAGAGTAATTGCAACGTGTCAGACCCCAGGTATAGCCGACATGTCTGGCCGTTACGGTTCGATTTCATCCGATATGGACGAGGCGGTTAAACGTCGCTTCCTTTGGATTGGCTTTGAATATCCAGCAATTTCTGTGGATACAGATATTCTCGGTGATATGACTAAGCTGTCTTATCGTATTCGTCTTGCGATGGCGAAATTTGCCAAAACGGTACGTGATGCGACGAACACCGATGCTGTCAACGGCAATTCTCAGCACTGCATTCAATCAGCACTATCAACTCGTGTTTTAGTTGATTGGGCGGTAATGTGGGAGTTGTTGCCTGACTTCACGATGCAGGAGGTGTTTGAGATTGTGTTTACAGCCGCTTCAACTCCTGAAGAGCGTCTAGCGCTTAATGAGTTGGGCAAGCTGCATTTAGCTGAAATGTTTACGCAATCGCTAACAGCTGCGAATGCTTAATTTAACCCTTGGGGGTGAGTACGCCCCCAAGGGCTTTCTCACCCCATTTTTTTGTACCTTACGGGTGCAATTGGAGTGAGAAATGAAAAGAAATACTGAACAAGCGTCATTCTCGATGCTGTCGAATGCGTTAACTCGCAAAGGCGTTAACGTCACGATTGCTGGTGGCAGTTCTTACACCAACGGTAAAAGAATTGTCATTGGGGTTGGCCCGTGGGATCAGATGGTTTGCTCGTTACTTCACGAGTCGGCCCATCTCAATCACACCAACTTCAGTGCAATCGGAAACGTCATGCAGCAGACCAGTACAGCGTTGAAAAACGCAATCAACGTGCTTGAGGACATAAGAATCGACTTGCGCAATATCAGGGAATTTCCTGGCGCAATACAGTCTTATCAATCAAGCCGAAGAATATTGGTAGACATCATTACCAAGCGTGAGTTTACAAACTGTCTCGACGACATTTTGTATTACGTACTTCTAGTCGGAAACCTTGAAAACGGGATTACTGCGATCAAACCAGCATTAGCTGGATTTGATTGGGTAACACTGGAGCTTGATAAGTTGTGTTTGAAATACGCACAGCTTGCACAAACGGCGAAAGACACCTTAGAAGTGCGTGAGTTGGCAGAAAACCTTCTGTTAGAGCTTGCGGCAATGCAACAGGCTAATCAGCAAGAAGCTGAAGGTGAAGCTGAAGGTGAAGCTGAAGGTGATGCTGAAGGTGAAGCTGAAGGTGATGCTGAAGGTGACGCTGAAGGTGACGCTGAAGGTGACGCTGACGCTGAAGCTGAAGGTGATGCTGAAGGTAAAAGCAACGGCAATACAAGCGGGAAGACTCTTAGCAATAGCAAAGGGTTCAATGAAATCGATTTGGAGCAATCCTTCGAGGACTTGGACGTTGGCAAACTGTTAGAGGCTCACCGATATCAGCAAGATATGAGTAACTATTCTCGTGTTCCTGAACCAATCAAAGTCGTTCCTTACACAGTGCAGGAGTTGCTGCGTGGTAATCCAAGCAATGTTTTCCCTGCGGCAAATCTGCAGGTGAATGGCGCTGTCGCCAATGCTGTTAAGGTCATGTTCCGACAACGAAACATGAAATTATCCGGCGTGACGCAGTTTGGGGAGTTAGACGAGGATCGGTTGGTCGATGCTTTTCTGGGGAATCCTGGCGCTAAAAATATCCGTCGTGATATTGCGGCAAACCTTTCAGTTGGTGTGTTGCTTGATGCTTCAGGTTCTATGGGGTATCCGTGGGACGACACACACCGCTCTTATGTAGCAACAAAGGCGGCAATGGCAATGACACAGGCTCTTGAAAAACAGAGTGGTGTTTTGACGTCATTATCGTTGTTTGGTGATTTTTATCTGGAGCTAAAAGGTTTTGCTCTGAAGAAGACTCCTTCGGTTTTGCCATATGTAGAGCTCGGCGGCACAAGTACTGGAAGTGCGATGATGGAAATGGGCAGCAAGCTCATTTTACAGTCATCGCAAAAAAAGGTGATGTTTGTGATTACCGATGGTCAACCGGACGTTCCGCAGGAAGTGGTTGGTTCTCTCGATTGGTTAGCTCAGCATGGCGTTGTGGTTTTGCCTGTCATCATTGGTCAGGTGGAAGTAAGGTTTACTGGTTTTAAAGACCTTAAAGTAGCCTGTATCGACCACGTCAACGAGTTACCGAAACAGTTAATGCAGTTGCTTAAGCAACACATTTAACACTTTAAATCCCTAGAGGGGCGTACTTCCCCTCTAGGGAGAAGTGCGCCATTTAGCGCATGAATACGCAGTTTGATTGCTTCCCTGCAATCGCTCTCTCTGTGTGTTCGTCCTAGATTTCCCTCGGGGGATCTTTGATGCGTTCTCTAGTTAGTGGGTATCAAAGATCCCCTGAGTAAAGGAGCATTTATGGACGCAATACAAAAAATCCAAGCTATTCGGTCTAGCGTTAATCCGTTAGATATTTACGGCAAAATTCCGGCGCTCAGCGAAGCGCTACGCAAGAAACCATCTCAAGTACCTGATCCTCGGACGGGGAGTGGGACAACCGTGTTTCGAATTGCATCCAATGGTTCAACTTACCTCAACGGGGTTGGTTACATGGATGTGATAGATACGGTGGCATACGTACTTGATCTACCGAAGATGAAGGCCTGCGATGAAATCAGTCGTTTGGCTAATCTGAAATTAGATTCTGAGTACGTGGCATCGGGTTCTAGCAAACCTGCCGAGTACACATTACCTCCGGAAGATGTTGCAAAACGTACCGAGTCATTACGCAAGGTGTGGTCAAAATCCGTTCACGCAATGGAAGCTGATTATGTGAAGGCTTATCTGTCTAAACGCGGTTTAGATGTATCTGACTTACCCAATACACTGCGCGGAATTAAATCGTGTCTGAACGTCAGCAATGTCGATGGGAAATTGGTGAAAAGCTGGACTCCAGCGATGTTAGGCGTTTATTTCGATAAAGAAGGCAAGCCCCTGACATTGCACCGGATCTACCTGACACCCGAAGGTAATAAGGCCAATGTGGAAGACGTAAAAAAAATTATGTCGCCACCAGGTGATATAAGAGGTGGAGCTATCCGCCTTGATTATCATCCTGGGGAACACTTGGCTGTTGCTGAAGGCATTGAGACTGCTCTGGCAGTGCGAGAGATGTCCGGTTTACCGACGTGGGCGTGTTACAGCGATAGATTGTTAGAAGCTGTTCACATTCCATCGAGTGTAAAACGAGTCAGCATTTTTGCTGATAAAGACGTTTCTGGCGCAGGTCAGGCGGCAGCGGAAAATCTCAGGAAGCGGTTAGAATCGCATGGTGTTGAGGCTCGGGTATTTTTCCCCAAGCAAGCAATACCAGCGGGTTCGAAAGGCATTGATTGGCTTGATGAATACAATCAACTATCAAAACCGACAGCGGCTTGAGTCGTAAATGAATACCTTACAAAAGGTGTTCATTTTAAAGTGGATTAATAACAGTCTACTTTGAGATGAACACCTAAATACCACACACAGCGAGGGCGAAAGCCCTCAATGGGAAGCCCTCACTCTATAAACTAATGGAGTGAATATGAGTCAAAACGGCTTTCCAAACTGCCCAACGAACTACGTTGATGAAGTGAGCTTTTTCCTTGAGTTTCAGCCGATACCGAGCAAGAAATCTACAGGAGAAGAAATCCACATCAACGGAAAAAACTACCTGCACCCCGGCGTGAAAAAGGAGGAATCCTGTAGCGTATGGCGGTTCATTGAGACAGACGGTGAGCGAATGATCACAAGCTCTCACACCGATTGCGGTGAAGTGCTTGGATACGTTCTTAGCCGGAAGTCACCCCCCGCAGGTATCACTATCAGGGTTCCCTTTGATAGTTAATTCCAAAGCCCTGCCAACGCGGGGCCGTTACCGAGTGGCCAACTTTGATGACTACTCGGTAACGGCCTCAGTGCTAACCGAGCAACCCTTCCAACCTTGTTTAAGACCGTCGTAAATCGACTACTTTAAATACAGTTGGATTTTGCATGACTAATGTACTTGATGATTCTTGTACTGCGGTCATGTATTGGCGAAAGCCCGTCGAACCTACGTTAAGGTCTAACAATGCTTTAAGTACCGCTTAAAGCCAAAACCCTTGAGGTGTGCATAGCCTCAAGGCCTGCGCACCATTTTACTTTTTTACTAATTAATTTTTAGGAGTGAGTTATGGGCGCAGGTCATTTTTGTCTAGCAAACGCAAGTACCGTACATATCGAATTACCATTTGATGAAGCTTGGGAACCTTGGGAGTTGCACGACGAGACTCAGTGGTTTATTGAGAACGTAAAAAAGACAGTTCAGTCTCTTTTACCGAAATCATTCACTGAGCCAACATTTAATGTTCGCACTAGAGATGGAGAAATTATCGCTGAAAACGGCTTTTATAAAGTGCTGTTAACCAGCTGGTGTAGCTACATCGCTATCAGCGTACAAATCAAAGAAGCGAATTGGTCAGAACCTTGGGAATTTAATCCTTTGGCTCTTTTCCATCATGCTTCTGCAAGTACAAAACTTTTCGATGAGTTAAGTGAGCAATATGAAGTCCGAATCGCGACAAGCGCTTGGACTTCTGGTGCTTACATTCGAGAAGCCGCATAAATATAAATCAACATAGATTAACCATCCCTAGGGAATTTTGCCCTAGGGCGGATTCCCTTTAATTAACTTTATAGGTATCCGCTATGAAAAAATTCATTTGTGATGGTGAGAACTCAGCAAGGGTGATTGATGCCACTTCACTGAAAATGGCTCAAGAATCTTTTGAGTTAGCTAATTATGTTTAGTTGTTCCACAGGAGAATATTCATGTTACAACAGAACGTGCTACGATGCTCAAGTAAACTTTTTATACGAGTATCTAACATGCCATCAATCACAATTCGATTTGATGATCGTGACACTCTTCTTGCAGAATTGGAGGCCAAAGCTTCTCAGCTCGGTATTACAACTGAGCAATTGGTTCTACGTTTCGTTTCAGCAGGAATGCAGAGTGACTGTTCGCCATCGATCGCAGGAGAGTCCATTGAGGATTTCTTCGCGAGAAATGGGGTATTCAGCAAACCATAATTCAATCAAATTATTTCCTACAACTAGGTCGAGGTTCCTATGAGTAACCCTACGGCCCTAGTTGGGGTCATTCTATTTGCCTGGTTCCCTTCGGATGAACATCCTAATCGGCCAGGCCCCAAATTCCGTCCTGTTTTAGTTGTTGATGCAGACCCGTCTGGTACACAGTTGCGCTTGGCTTACGGCACAAGTCAACGAGTGGACGAAAACCACCGGGGAGAGCTCACTTTTAGAAGTCACGAGATGGAAAAATTAGACAAAGATACAAAATTTTGCCTCGGAAGAACTCGCTGGGTTCCTGTGACACCGGAATACTTTGTCAAAGATGGCAAACAAGTGATCATCGGCACCATACCTAAAAATCGCGTTAGAGACCTCTATTTGCGAGTACAGGAAGTGCTGTAACCTTAACGAATTTGATTTTTAAACCCTTGGGGGTGAGTTTTGTCCCCATGGGGCAGACTCACCCTTTTATTTTAATGCCTTACGGGCATTTCTAAAATTTTGGAGTGAGTCATGCAATTACAGAAAATCAGTTTCAAAGAAGCAAAACAATTTGTGGCTTTGACGGCACCACATTTGGACGTATTGATAAACCAAAAGCGTCAAACAATCGTGCTGTTTTACAAGGGGATGGAAGACATCCTTTATGTAAAAGGGTCTCAAGTCATCGTTGTAGATGATATAGAAAACCTGACAGGTTTTGGATTAGTTAATTCAATCCAGAACCTGAACAACATCATAATGAGAGCAGACTTTGATGATTACATATCCCTTATGAATTGGGCATCTTCGGAGCATCTTCAAGATGCAGAGAAGGTGGTCAATCAAGACAGGATATTGGAGTTTCATCAGAATGCCTCCCGCACTGCATTATTAGCCGCTTCGATTTATGAAAATCTTAAATTGATTCAAGCCGAAATGCGTAAATTCGAAACAACAATGGTTTGACACCTTTCAAGCGAGCCCAGCGCCGCTTAGTGAAAGAGCCTTTGTAGTCGATATTTAACCCCCAAGGGTACACAAGTGCCTTTGGGCTGCGTGTACCTTTAATCAGTAGTGAGGACACGCTATGAGTAAATTAGAAGGTGGCAGTAAAAGCGAGATTATGGATCGTCGAGAGCAGCGTTTTTTTGCGATTTTCGATGCTTCTTTTTTAATAACTGGGCTTTTGGGATATGTACTGCTTTTTAATGCGACCAAAGAGGATTTAATCGTTTTAATTGGGGTCGTTAATTCGTATGTGCTATTGAATCAGCTTGTTAAGGCAAGTTTCAACTTCAATTACATCCTCAAAGTGGCAGTTATATCTATCGTCTTTAGCGCGATATACCGCTTTTTAGCTTCACTAGCAATTTAACCAAGACAGTTAATGCTGCCATTGCAGCTTAACATCAAAATTTAACCCTTGGGGTGAGTAATGTCCCCTAGGGCCATAGCTCACCCTTTTTTGTTTTATGCCTTACGGGCATTTATGGAGTGAGTCACATGGCAACAATCATTAATACTAAAATTGGTGATTCCAAAGGCCGCGCTCGCGTGTGGGTCGAGGGTTCCAAGCTATCACGAGAAGGGTGGGATGCAGGTCGAAATTACACTATTCACGCAAACGGAAATGAAATCCGCTTAGCGGCAGATGAACAGGGTAAGTACATCGTAAGCCGTCGCAGTAAAAACGGTAATATCACACCCATTATCGATTTAACCTGTAAAGCGATTACAGAGGTTTTTGAAGGCATTAGCAAACTCAGAGTGTTGATTAAAGCAGGGGTAATCATTATCTCAGCGCATCATCAATCTGAGCGGGTTAAGAGTCGGGAATCACGATTAATGTCACGCCTGCAAAATGGTGAGTCATTGAAAGTGGCCTCGTTATTCCATGGCGGTGGCGTGTTAGATAAGGCTGTCCATCATGGATTAGAGTCGGCGGGGATCTCCAGCAAAATAGCTGTCGCTGTTGAGCTAGAGTCCCAGTACCTAGATTCGAGCCTGACCAACAATCCAGAGTTGTGGGATAGCAGTTCTATTGTGATTGAGTCTCCGGTTCAAGATGTGAACTTGCAGCAATGCAATATGGAGGTCGATGTGCTGGTTGCGGGTATCCCTTGCGTCGGCGCATCAAAAAGCGGTCGAAGTAAACTGAAGCTCCAGTTCGCAGAATCTCACGATTCGGCAGGCGCTTTGTTCTTCTCGTTTCTTCAGTTCGCGCAAGTGTTAAATCCGGCGATTATATTGATAGAAAATGTGGTCGAATACGCCAACACTTCATCAATGACAGTCATCAGGTCTGTGCTGGGTTCGTTGGGGTACAACCTCCACGAAACCACATTAGATGGTGGCCGCTGGGTTTTAGAACGTCGTAAACGCTTAGCCGTTGTCGCTCTGTCGTCGGGAATTGATATGTCAGAGTTTGACATCTATTCACTTATGCCTTCTCGCTTTCCAGAGGCCAGTCTAGGGCATATTTTGGATGCGGTGCCGGATGGCGACGACAGGTACAAGCCGTTTGATTATCTGGCGGCGAAGGAAGAGCGCGATAAAGCGGCAGGTAAGGGGTTTGCTCGTCAGTTATTGACAGCAGATTCCGATGGCTGTGGTGTGATAGGCAAGGACTACGCGAAATGCCGTAGCACTGAGCCATTCATCATCAATCCAGTTGACTCCGCGTTATCAAGATTGTTCACACCGGTTGAGCATTGCCGCGTGAAGGGAATCCCAGTTGAAGTCATTCAGGGATTATCTGACACAGTGGCGCATCAAATCCTTGGGCAATCGGTGATATACCCTGCCTTTAAAGACTTGATGCAATCAGTAGGACAAACGCTTTTAACCAATACCGTTAAAGCTGCCATTGCAGCTTAACATCAAAATTTAACCCTTGGGGGGGGTGCCATGCCCCCAAGGGCCATGCTCACCCCTTTTTTATACCTGCCAACGGGCAATAGGAGTGAGTTATGGGATTTTTCTCTTGGAAAACAGCTGACAAAAACGAGTCTATCTACAACATCTATTCTGGCTGCGAAGTCAAAGAAGTTTATATGTTGCAGCCTCACGACCAGCCACCAATCAAAGAACCCGAATATGAGGGTTGTGGCGTATTTGGTGGTGTAGATGCGTATGTCTGGCTAGCTCAAGCCAATGCGGAGCATTACGGTTTCGACAGTAATGAGCTAGACAGCGAAGAGCTACGCGGTCTCGGGATTGCGATTGAGTTAGGTGATGTCTTACAAGACACGCAAACAGGCGATTATTGGCATCTATGCAGTGATAATCGCATGTTAATACCTGGCAAATATGCAGCATGTAATTACGCTGAAGTGATCCCCGAGTTAGGTGATTGTGCAAACAATCTGATCCAATCAGGTCGTTTTAAGCAGGTGAGAATTAAGGCGATAAAGCCTGCACTTTACCTACTTAAGTTTTCACATAACCCTCGTGCCATTTACGAAGATTTACCGCCCTCAAAGCAATGCCCAAAACAGGGATTTTTCGTAAAGTGGTGAGAGCGAGTAATCGTTCCGTTGTTAGTCGTTTACTTTTTTAACCCTTGGGGGTGAGTTTAGCCCCCTCCGGGCCATAACTCCCCCTTTTTTAGTTTATGCCTTACGGGCATTTTTGAATTTGGAGTGAGATATGGAACATTTAGTAGTTGGTGCCTGGGAAACAAGCACTAAAAAAATCGTGGCCTATGCCACTTTACAGGGTATAGAAATTGACCGTCGCCCTAAGCGCCATGTTTATCACATTGGTTTATATGAGATAAAACAATCAGGCGACGTGAGACTTGCTGCAGTTGAGACCGTGAAACTCGAAGGGAACCTACTTCCGTTTGAGATTCAGGATGAACTAGAACTCATGAATTTGTGCTTCTGGGGCTTCCGTATTGCGAAAGCAAAACCTACGTCTTTGAAGTCAATTAGCCGTGATGACATCGGGCTTATTGAGTTCTGCTATGCAATGTCTTCGAAACCTCAAGCCATTCCGTTGCCACTCACTGAAGAAGTGAGCTGGAACGGGATTGTGAGCTTCGGTCAAAACGCAGGGAGATTAGCACATGCTAAATAATTCTCATGCAAGCAAGAAAGCGTCATTGTTAAACATTAACGAGCTTAAAGAGGCGTTAAATAGTATCGATGGCAACCTGTATTGGTTCAGAAAAAGAGGTCCGAGATACATCTCAAGTAAGGAAATTGCTCAGCAACGATGGTTACGCCGACTCATTAAGAAGCGTATCCAAAAAGGGAGAGCAAAACCGGAGTTAAGTATGTATGGGTCTACAATGGTCAGAGATTTCTGGCCATTCGGCGGCTCATTAAACTTTGAGACCTCGCTTAAGAGTGGATGGGAGCGGGAGTATTGCGACGAGTATCAAGGATTATGGGTTAACCCTCAATCTCTCATGTTATGCACTTACACCGAAGGGGACGTGGTTTGCGTCAACGCCCCTGACAAGCTTACGTACCAATCGGAATACAACCGGCACATCTGTTTCATCAACGATCTTTAGTCACGATTAATAACTATCGGGTAAGACCTTACCCGACGGGTGTGGCTTACTTTAAAAGGAGCAAGTCATGCTTATATCAATTGAGTCAGATAATAACTCCACTCTTCTTTTGCAGCTTGAAGTTAAAGGTATTTCTGTTTTTACTGAATGCCGAAGCGGATACTGCTGGGCTTGCAGCACCAGATTAGTTAAAGGTGTTGTAAGTTATCAGTCAAAGCCTTTAAGCGTTAAAGATGGCCATGTGCTTGTGTGTTGTGCAATAGCACATACTGACGTGACCTTAGAAGTTTAATCTCTATTACCCCTTGGGTGAGCAATCACCCTTGTGGGTTGCTCACTCTTAATCCATTCGGAGTGAGTTATGCAAGTAGATAAAGTTATTCGATTACCAGAGGAAGACGAAGGTGGTATGGGTATTGTTCGAATGTGCAATTATAACATCGTCAGTAGTCCTTCTCGCCGTCAAGTGCTTACTAAGCGATTTATGCGTAAAAAGCCAGTTACGATCCAAAACCTCGACAACGGGTTCTGGATCCTGCGCTATGCAATGGGTAATTCGGGAAATCTTTCACTAACGATGAATCAGATAGCGATAGATTACGACGGGATTCAGCAGTTGGGATTAAAGCTGCATACTAATCCTGTCAATTTAAAGGTGACTGATTCGACGCAGTTAGAGATTTTCAAACATTTTTGGGATCATCAAGACTTAAACATTCGTATTTCTATGCGAATGGGCGCAATAGGTCTTGTTCTTGGCACCATAGGTTTTGCAATCTCGATAATCTCGATTTTTTAACTTAACAATGTAAAACGGTTACGCCGTTACAAAGACCCTAGGGTGAAACGACCCTAGGGCGTTCACCCATTTAAATTTTGGAGTGAGCACCATGAATTACGAATCAGAAATTAATACTGTTTTCGCTTCTATGACATCTGAATCGAATCGATTAAACCTGCCGATTGTCTATAAAGATGATTTAAAGGTCGATCTCGAAACGCTTACAAGGTTTGCTGACAAAGGTATCAAGCAGTTCTTGTGGCAGCTGCGCGAAGGCGGTTCGGTGTTAATCCCTGTGGGACTTGGCGTAAACCCTGTATATGTGAGCTTTTGGCACAATGCAGGTTACCCCACAAGCCCTTATTTAATCTCAATTGATGACGGGAAATCATCGATAGAACCGATCTCAATTGAAAAAATGCTTAATATTGTTCACCGGAAACCGCATGGTCAGTTGGAGGATATTATTAAGCGTGGATGCGATTTAAATATCTGGGGACTATGGAACACTCCCAGTTTTGAATCATTTTCAGTGGCAGGCTGGCTCGATTATTTTCAGTATGCAGGCAATAAACTGATGGTGGATTTAATCAAGCAACATCTGCACTAAAGTATAGAACGACGTTGGAATGCTACGGCATCCCTTCGTCGTTTTTTTTTGGGATTTTTTGGCTAGTTAATTTGAATAAACGGTCTTTAACGCGGCTCTTGCCATCGAAAACCAACCCGCAAAGGCGCTGGTGGCGGGTGACATTTTAAATGCACGATTGACCTTGAATAAGCGATTAAACGCGAGGCCTGCGCCGACTTCTGCCAACGACAAACTGCAGCGGTGGAATCGGTGGAGCACATCTTCTACTTCATCCACTGAAATAACCCCCGTTAACAGCAGATTGCTATTATCACTGTACACGGCGGCAAACCCTTCCAGTTCCGCATTGGGCGCAACGTTATATTGCTCAGGCTCGCTCATGGCATCAATGTTAGCTGTAGTGAACTCTTCCCCTTTGGAAATGGCTTTGACGCGGAATTCCCCAGCTTTATCCGATTTATACAACTGGTTGTAGCCTCGAGCAGTGAGTATTGGGTAAGGCTCTGCAATGCCTGGTATTGAGACTAAGGCCAAGTCTGAATGGTGAGGGTGCAGGTTAATCTCTTCGTCAAATAGGAGCTTAATCAGTTGCTTTAAATGCTCTTTGTTGACCTGTTCTGGCGCGAGACCAATCAATCTTAAATGAACCTCCAAGAACACCAAACGACTCGGCGCACTGTTGCAGCCTAACTCCACTGCCAATTCGGAAAATAGTGGGTGAATCGTAATGCGCGACATGCATACCTCAAGATGTAAATTTGTTATGTGAACTTTATCTCACAGAAAATTTTTTTCGCAAATTTAGAAGCACTGACCAAGTTTTAACAAAAAATATCTACCCAATTTTTTGTTATCCTGTATTATTCTCGTTATTGGGTAGATATTTTTTGATGCACGTCACCAAGTTTGTAAAAATAATATTATAACCAACTGATTTAACAAGATAATGCAGCAAAATTTGCCACGTTTTAGAACTGTGATGAAATGATTCTGGTCGTAAACTTTAACAAACAAGGAATTACTAGATGAAAACTCAACACAAATTAACAACCGTAGCATTATCTGTTTTAGCTCTGTCTGCTTGCAGCTCAAACCCTGTTTCTGATTATGTCGAAGCACAACAAGAGCTAGTAGAACAAAAAAATGAACAAATGAACGACGCTATTGAAGAGGCGCCTGAGTGGTTCTTAAACCCTCCTGCTTCGAATGGTGATGGCGTTTACGCGACGGCAATGGGCCGTGCTGATAACTTGATGGCCGCTCGCAATATTGCGAACTTAAATGCGGAATACGCGATTGCTAAGACAGTATCGCAGGAAGTTTCTGGTCGTGAGCGTCAAAACACTGAAGTGCGCAATGGTCGCACTAATCAGTTGAATGATGAAACAATTGTTAAGCTAGTAAATCGTGCAAAAGTCGTTGGCTATAACCACGTTAACACCCAAGTTCGCGTCGATAACGGGCTGTACGTAGTGTATATGCTGTTACACCTGCCTTACGACAAGCTGGAGCGTATGATTGAACTAAACGAGCGCAGCTTTGACGAGCGCTCGCAAAAGGCCTATTCAGAAGTTGAAGCGTTAGTGAAACCTTCTCCGACTGTGGGAAATCTGACAGCTGCGGAAGTTGTGACCCAATGAGATATGCTGCTCATGTGGGCCTAGGAGTGGGTTGTTGGGGCGTTTACGCTGCTATCGTCAACTCCTATGCCCCTGAGACAGTAATCGGTGTTGTAGATGCGTGTTTGATGTTACCCGTGGTGGCGATAGCGTCGTTATTACCTGACATAGATCATCCTGAGTCGAAATTGGGAAGAAGGATTAAACCAATATCAACGATTCTTTCGCTCTTCTCACATCGTGGTATCACTCACTCATTGTGGGCTGTTGGGCTAATGGTCTGGCTTTTAGCCAGCCATCAAGCTGACTCTATCGCATCGCAAGCCCTAGTCATTGGCTATTTAAGTCATTTACTTGGGGACGCGGTGACTCCGGCCGGAATTAGACCATTTTGGCCATTGGGTAGAGCGCAACGAATTGGGCTAAATCATGCAGTAGTAGCAAGTGTTGGTATTATTTTATTTTTAAGATGGATGTATTGAAGATGGGAAGTTCTGGTGCGCAAAACGTAGTGATGATGTTTAGAGCTCGCGAAGAGAAAACTCTCAGAGATTCAAGATTTTCTGAGATTGTTGATTCTGCGACGCCAAAAGATGTCAAAGCTATGATCACTGTTGTGTTGGAGCAACTACTGAATCGCTCAGTCTTTGTAATTCAGCACGACTCGCATCTTGAGTTTGTCGCCGGTGACACTCGATTAGAAGTCGGGGTTAACGGTAATTACTTCAACGAAAAATTTTGGAACGATGAATACCCTGCGGCTGAGCTACGTTTAGCGTTAATGTTTAGCTCGGATTCGGTGAAATGTACGCCGGAATGGAATGCAATGGTGAATTTCAAAGCTAAGCACATTCGTGATTCTATTCGTGTATCACTCGCCACTGGTGTCGTAACGTGCGCAAGTTGTGCAGATTTCTGGGGTGGGGCAAGTCTGCTAAAATTGAAATTTTTAATCACTAACTTAGTAAATAGCCTGCATCACATCACGTCTTCAGTCTAAATTATTTAACTAAATCCCGCGAGAAACCCCGTCCTTCTAGGGCGAGGAGGGATAGCGGTTGCTCCGAAGGAGCAAAAACTACCCGATTGGTTAATGTTAATATTTACTTTCACAAAAACAACTGTATTCTTGTGAACTATGAAAGAGATCGCTATTAAACAACGCTTTTACCCAACGACTGAACAGGCTCAATTGCTTGCGCAGACTTTCGGCTGTGTGCGTTTCGTTTACAACGCGATCCTTAAATGGCGTACCGACGCTTTCTACAACGAAAGCAAAAAGGTTAACTACAACACGGCAAGCTCTAAGCTGACCGAACTCAAGAAGCAAACTGAGTTTGAATGGCTTAACAGCGTGTCGTGTGTACCGCTCCAACAATCTTTGCGCCATCAACAAACTGCGTTTAAGAACTTCTTTGAAGGAAGGGCGAAGTATCCAGCCTTTAAGAAGAAGCGCAGCAAGCAAAGCGCAGAATTCACGAAGTCGGCGTTTAAGTTCAAAGATGGCAATATCTACATTGCCAAGTCCAAACAGCCGCTTGATATTCGCTGGTCGCGTGAACTTCCTAGCGAACCAACTACCGTCACTATCTCGAAAGACAGTGCAGGCCGCTACTTCGTGTCTATGCTTTGCCGCTTCGAGCCTAAACCACTGCCTGTTACCAAAAAGACAACGGGTATTGATTTGGGTTTGACCGACCTTGTGATTACCGCTGACGGGTTTAAATCTGGCAATCCCCGCCATACTGCAAAGTACGAGAAGAAATTGGCTCAGGCGCAACGCCGCCTTTCCAAGAAGAAGAAAGGAACTGCCAACTTCCACAAAGCCAGAATCAAAGTTGCTCGCATTCAGGCGAAGATTGCCGACTGCCGCCGCGACTTTACCCACAAACTCACCACTACGTTGATAAACGAAAACCAAGTGATTAGCTGTGAGAGTTTGAGCGTTAAAAACATGGTCAAGAATCCGCGACTTGCTAAGGCCATTGGTGACGCCAATTGGGGCGAAATGGTTAGGCATCTTGAGTACAAAGCAGAATGGCGCGGCAGAACACTTGTCCAGATTGACAAGTGGTATCCGTCTAGTAAGCGTTGTAATTGCTGTGGTCACGTAGTTGATTCTCTACCGTTACATATAAGGCATTGGACTTGTCCAGCGTGTGAAGCGCGCTTAGACCGTGATACCAATGCCGCTATTAATATCAAAGCCGCTGGGCAAGCGGTGTTAGCTTGTGGAGCGTAAGTAAGTCCCGATTGTTCTAATGAACTTCGGGCATAACGCCTTGAAACAAGAATCCCCTTCCTTTAGGGAGGGGAGCAGTCAATTAGCGCTCTGATTCTCTATTACTCCAAGTAAAGAAGTGCTTTTGCTTGTGGGTAATGGTCATCCAAGGACGATATTCAGTCCCCTTGTTCTGTGAAAGTCTGGTATAAATCTGCATTACATTCTGTAAGTATTGGATTTTTACCGTGGCAGTTTTAGAGTTGTAATGACCAACCGCCTCCCACACCGACTGACCTACGTTCAATTCTGACATACGGCGCAGCAATACGTCAGCGGCAGCAGCAACGCCTGTACACGTATCCTGGGCCACTTGACGCCAATCAGGGTAGCGCGACTTAAACCATGTCTCCGTATACTGAATCGTGTTGATTTGACCAACGCCCAGATCAAACGAACCATTCTTATTCTGAACAATCGCCCCACGTCTGCCGCCCTCAGCAACCAGTACCGCGAGTAATAAGTCTGGGTCGATAGGCCGAGCAGCTTTAGCAATACAAAACTCAAGTTCCTGCTGGGGTACTCGATAGCCATTACTTAAGTAAGTGTCGTTCAAATCTGCAATAGTTGACATGTTGTTTGTGTTTTAAAAAGTGTGTAATATCGGCGAGTATAACACGAGATATTTATTAGAGAAGCATTCGAATGGCATTCAGCGGTGCAACGATTTTGGAATCATTGGTTAAGAATATTAAAGCCAACAAATTCCGTTTTTTAGATTCGCTTAAAAACAAGCTAAAAAACAAATCGCTTGCGGATAACTCTCGCAAACGGAGAGGTCTTGATCCGGTAATTGTCTCCGTGGTGTCGGTATCTGTCCTGGCGTATTTTATGTATTCCGGCGGTGTCGATAGATTTATCTTGTGGTACAAACTGGCGAGTAATGCAGACAACGCGTTGTTAACTGATCCTGTCAATGTTTCTATTCGCTCACTCGACACATTGGCTGCAGCCAATCCTGTGGCCAAGTCGAATTTGACTGTGCAATTCGATGGGGTGACCACTTACCTTGCCGACGATACAAAATTTAAAATCAGCCTCGTGTTTACTGATTACCCTGACTGCGCTGTCGTTATTGACGGGTATATGGCTGAGACCACTGGCGGAATTAAAGAGGACAGCAAGGCTCACGTAAGCTGCTTATTCTACGAAAGAGAGTCAATTTTTGGCACTATTCCACTCACGAGCATTACCACTATACAGAAGCCAGGCCAAGACAATGAAGTGAACGCCGAACAAAGTAATCAGCGTAAGTATCTCGTAGATGCAGAGCCCCTTCCCATGGCCAAAATGATAGGGTGGAACCAACTCACTTCTCCCGAGAAAATCAAATTTGGCAGAGAGTAGTTAAGGAGTACCTATGCTGTCAGTTTTGCATATCAATGACCTTTACATCGTTTTAGAAAATCTAACGTCCAACCGAATCCCTGCGACCTATATCTCAGAATTTTTGCCGGAAGCGAAAATGCCTGCAATTGTGTACCTAATTGACCGAGGACGACTGGTGAAATTATGTCGTGAAAGAGGTCAGATTGTGGGATTTGAAGCCTGTTCAGTCAGCCAGTTTTCATGGATGCACACCATGATCGCCGCGACAACCATAAATCAAGTGGCTGGTTTATAAAGAAATGTTCCAAAAATTTGCCAGAAAAAAAGTGTGTGGCTTAATACTCATAACAGTAAAAACAAAGCGATTACGTTATGAAAGCGAGTCAGTACATACAGTTAGCTATAGCCAACAATCGGCAAGTGACCGTTCCTGAGATAAACATCGAAAAAAAGCATATTCAGTATGTTATCGATGAATCGGGTTTTGACCTTCCCAGAGACCAGTTAGAAGCCTACATGCTCAGTGTTTACGCTGCGACAGGCCTGTCATGGAGCCCAGGTGAAAATCAGCTGTATTTGGCGCTGAATGACGAAGGTCAGATTGAAACCAAACTGACCTATATCGGCGGTCTGGATTTAGCGCTGCAATCGGGTGAAATTCAAGCATATCAGGCATGGGCCATTCGAGAAGGGGACTCTATTCGAGTTTTTAACGACAGAATGCCTTTGGTCAGCTTGGTTGGCTTATCACCTAAACGTGGCGAATTGCGTGGCGGTATTGCTTCAGCGCTTTTGCCGTCAGGCGAATATGTGTCCTTTGAGATTGACCAAGTGGAACTGGAATCTGTAGCTCAGAACGGCTCAGAGGTTTGGCAATCTATCTACATCGATGAAATGGTAAAGAAGCAAGCGCTGTGGCGCCTATTAAACCATGTCGCGATAAGCGCTTTTGACGGCTTTTATAACACCCTTGCTGCGCATTGTGAGCCGTTGAAGCCTCTCCGCAAAATTGAAGCTAATACCAAGAAATCAAAGTTTACGGCTGCTGGCGTGGTAGAGACTTCAGCATGTCGTTCTGATGCACTATTTGACTAAACAGAGGTGTTTATGAGTACCAGATATTCCTCGGCAGATGCCGCGCACTATGTTCAACATCTTTGTGTCGAATTTAATACTGCATACCCAAACAACAATTTTCCGTACTCGGAGCTAAACATTTTATTTGCTCAGTTGCAGCGCTTGTTAATGCTTAATCCATCCCAAATTGGCTGGGTAAACATTCATAGCATTTTCGATGTCATGACTGAGCTGACACAGGCACAAATCAGTCTCAATCCTAACCGAAAGCAGGCTTCCATTGTGTTAGGGGCTTACTACGATAGTGGTTGGTTAGGGGTGCAACTGTGCTGGACATACCGTGGTTACCGTGACGCGGCGGCAAAGGCGGGGATCATCCGTTCTGCACGACCAGTGATTGTCTATGAAGTAGATGATTTTCAGTGGATTGACTCGTTTACTCCACCTCGCCACCAATATGACCCATTTAGCAAGAATCGTGGAAATATCCGCGGTGCCTATTGTGTAGCAGAGCTCGCTGGTGGCGGTGTGTGCGTAACACATTTCACCTTTGATGATCTCATGACGACCTTTGAACATCGTCAGGTGGCCACAAGAGCTTGGAATGAATTTTTTGTAGGGATGATCTTAGCTAAAACAGTGAGACTGTCCGAAAAAGCATGGTCTGAAGCGGCTTAAGAGGCGACAAAATGGAATTACAAGTAAAGCCGACAACCCGTTTAAAAACACCCTTCACGATTGCGTCTAACGTGACATCGACTTTCACCGTTGAGGCGTATGTTGAACATGACTCGATAACCATTGCCACTAATTCGGTGAATCAAGGCGTGAAAGCGCTGGAAGTGATCCCGCGTGACGACAACTCCGTGTGGGAGGTCATTCAAAATCGATTCGCGGTGTGGACTCAGCATTATATCCAGTTAGGGGCTTACTTCTTACAAGAAGGGACGTTGCCGCTGCCAGCGACCAAAGCGAGTGAGCAATTAGAGATCCTGAAGTCAGTGCCGGAAATCTGCGCCGGTGATTGGATTGTAGAGAGCGGAACTAGCCAGATTTTTACGCTGGTTAAAGATCAGGGAAAGTTAAGTGTATTAACCACGCATCACTGTGAGAGCTTCCATGTTTGCACCAAATTGATTGCATGGTTTGTGGGCCAAGAGCAAGTCACGTCTGCGATGTTTGAGGAATCAAATAGCGGTTATCTCATTTTGGACGTGGCAGAGGATGGGGAGCCATTATTGCCCAAGTTAACCCCAAGTCTGAATGCACGTAAAGCAGCTGCAGGGCGATCTCTCGCTGCACTGCGTCATTTGCCCTCGGTTGATATTCGGGTGCCGGTGATGGCTCCTTTGCCAAATATCGAAGTGCTGGCCAAGATGCCGACAGCCTATGAAGTGCTGAGCAAAGTTAGCGCCTTACAGCGCAGAGTCGTGGCGATTGGGACTGTGGTGAAATCGAACCAGACAAAAGAAATTATGGGGAACACATTACAGGGTTTGGCGGGTTTAAGAGACTCTGGTTTGTACGATGTAGAGCTTATTCTAAAAGGGAAAAAATTGCTCCGTTGGAAGTATCTGTCAGAGTGATTGAACATCAAGAGAGGTCAACGTGAACGCAAAGCAAGTCAAAGTGTATATGGGGCAGCATCAGCCATTTGCGAGCCAATTCCCGCTAACGCTAGGCAGTGGAAAGATTGTCAGTGAGTTCAAGATGGAGTGTAAGTGTGGTGAAGAATTTAAAGACGAATTAGTCAGGGGCAGTATTAATCTCGTAGAGAGTGACATTCTCTATCGTGGAATCGGTATCTGCGACTCATGCCACAAAATCGTGTGTCTAAGCGGCACAGCGACTATGAATGGTGATGATTTCGAGCTTGAGCCAGACCCGTTTGTTGTTCAATCACTGTTTAACCAATAAGGCGCCAGTATGACCATGACCAGGCTAAGTTCACTCGCATTACTTATGATTTCCTTGTCCATGACTAACGGTTTGGCTGCGGCCGAGCTGAAGTATCACCGTGAAGATTACCCGCATTGGAGTGATCTGGATGGCAACGGCCTCAATACGCGCCATGACTTACTCGCAACCCAATCCACGGTTAAACCAAGTTTTAGCCGTGATGGTAAAACCGTGACTCGGGGAAGATGGGTGTCACCTTGGACGGGGCAAATCTATCTCGATGCCTTTGCGCTCGATGTGGATCACACTGTACCGCTTGGCTATGCCCATGCTCGAGGCGCTAAATATTGGGATCGCTATCAGCGTGAAATGTTCGCAAACGATGTGAGAAATTTGCAGGTAGTCGAAAAGGGTTTGAATAAAGAAAAAGGGGCTGCGGGGATCACAGAGTGGTTACCGCCCACCAATCAGTGTCAGTATATCTTGCGATTTCACCGGATCATGAAAACGTATCATCTAAAATATTTCACTAAAGAAGAGTCACGGGCGCTGGCGCTGGTAGCTCAGTGTCAAAGGGAGTAAACGTGGTCAAACTTAAATCCTCATTTGATGTTCGGCATCTCTCAGACACGCTAATTTTGTTAACAGATAACGACGCTGGTGGGCGTTCTGTTACTAACGACGCCGATGCGGTAATTGAATGGTTAGAGCTTAACATTGGAATTGGCCGTCGCCGGGTCTATTACCGGGACTCAATGGAACGCTTTGATGAATTGCAGGTGCAGGACGGCAGGTTTAAAGACTTTAAGGCCTGTACCGAGTCACAGCAGCAGTTTTTAGCTCAGATCTGTGAGCGTGGCAATCTTTCTGCTATCGAAACGTATTGTGAGGAAGATAGGGTACTCTTGGCGGGAATGGAGCCCTGCGAACTACAGATCTTTACAGCGTGGTATCTGGTGCTGAATCTATTGAACGGTCAAGAATGCCGAATGTACTACAATGTCGCATTGCTAGAACGAATGACGGGCGTCAGCTGTTGGTACCAATATTTCAGTATGGGCTTTACGCCGCAGCAGGCTCTCGATGCCGACTTCCAGAAAGCGCTTAGTTAGCGGTAGGCCGGCACCTAACTTTGGGAGAGCAATAAAGGGGCGAACAAGTCACCACTCTATATTACTCTCCCACAACCGCAACATTATTCAGGGCGACAGTAGTGCTGATGCCTATTTTGTATCAATTGATGCCAAAGCTTGTTTAAAATCATCGGCTTGGGATTTGTGCACCTGCACCGGAATAAACGACACTCCCAGATACTGAGCCAGGCGTGCACTCGCGGAGCCATATACGAAACTGAGTCCCATAAATTTGTCTGGAAAAATTTTCCCTCGTGTTTCGCGTTCAGCCCAGCCGATTCGCGGAATTGGCAAACATGCCCGTCTATCAGATCGGTTTTCCCTGATTTGGTACAACCGCTGCTCCTCAGTCCACTCGTGTGCCGGTCCTGATCGCTCAATATCCAGCGGGTCAGGTTTCAGTGCAAACAGTTTGTCAGGGGAGACAGCTATCAGCAGGTATTCGTCACAAGTATCCTTGTGCCAAACCAGAGGCCCACCTAGGAGGTCGCCGGGTATGGGGAGAATGACGTTCCCGTAAATGTCCTTACAAAATTCCATGATATATACCTCAGTTTGCCCGATAATCCACAGTGGTGGCGGTAACAACAGAATAATCAGGATGGATAAATTTTGCAAGTAACTGTTTACTCACATCTTTTTTGTGTTTTATGAAAAGGCTTCTCCTAGCGAATACATTAACGGGATTTTCGACGTTTATGTGGGAGAGTAATAAGTCTCATACTAAGTAATAAAGAATCATACTGAGTATTAAAAGATCATACTGAGTATTAAAAGATCATACTGAGAGGCAGCGACCAGATCGGTGTACTGCCATTTCTAAAACGTTTATGCCCCAAAGCGATTTAGCCGCCTTCAAAAAGTCATAATAAATAATCGTTGATTGACCAAATTTTAGTAATCTGAAAGAGTGCCCCTCTCATTAAGAATACTGTGCTTTCAGATTAAATTTATCCCAAATAATTTTACGAGCAGTGCAAACAGCCCAAAGCAAAGTACGGTTATCACTACACCAATGAGTAAGGATGGCCAAAAATCAAAGCGCTGCAATAAAGAGGGAAAGATCAAAAACATAGGCAAAGTCGGTACAACATACCAAAATGTGTACCACGCGTGGTTTGCTATTTTCTCCATTGGCTGTTTTTCAACATAGAGCCAAATCATTGCCAAAATAGTGACTAATGGTAGCGCGACGATGAGCGCTCCTAGTTTATCGCTGCGCTTAGCAAGCTCAGAAGCGGCGACGACTATAGCAGCTGTGATCAGATACTTCGTAATTAACCAGCCCATAGTGTCCTCTCCTTGAATAGACAAAAACCGATTGCCTATCGGTTTTTGTTCTGTCATTATATCGTTCATTATGGAAAGAGAAAAGTGTTATGCAGTTAGGTGAACTAGAAAAACAGGTTTTGCAGCATCTGTGGACAGAATCTGAAGCTGATGCAAAGCAAGTACATGCTGTGCTTGGTGTCTCTAGAGGGAACTCTCTTAATACCATTCAGAGCACTTTAGAACGCTTATTTAAAAAAGGATTGCTGAGTCGAACCAAGCAAGGACATGCCTATTTTTACAGGGCAAAAGTCGACCGAGAAGCGTTGATCGCTACACTTATTACCAATATCACTAGCGACTTTGTCGAAGAAGGTGAGCATAGTCTCATTGCGGCATTTAGTTCCGCATCAGCTAATCTGAATGATGCCCAACTCGATATGCTAGAACATTTAATTGAAGAACAACGTAAACTTCGGAAAGGATAATTAGGGTTATGTTTGTTGGCGATTTAGCGATAGCACTAAATTTATTGAGTGTTGCAGTGCTGGCATTTGCTATCAGTGTTGCGTGCATCTCGATCGCCCTACGATTAACTTTGCCAAGATTCGAGCATCTTACTTTTAGGTTACGTAAAGTTATCCTATGGGCTTTGGTTACTGTACCTTGGTGGGTAGCCATAAGCTGTGCTGCCTTTTTCTGGCCAAGGCAGCAAGAGTTGTTTTCTACTGCTTGGTTAAATGAATTCGCTCATTGGCATCACGTCGACATCTTTAGCTTCAGCAGTTGGCATGCTTTTACCTTGTTGTCGGCCTTCGGTTATTTGATATGGTCGATGATCTCGACCATTTATGTACGTAAAAAGCAATCATCAACAATGGCATCTCTGATTGGATTATCAGAGTTCCAACCTCAGGTGACTATAACTCAGCAGCGCTATTATTCGTTAGCACAAGCAATTCCTGCGGCCTTCACCACAGGTCTAGTGTCCCCTAAGATTTACCTGACCACAGGATTGCAAGAAAAGGTTACAGAACAGCAACTCGATATTATTGTTCGACATGAAATGGCGCATGTCGTGGCTCGAGACCCTTTATTTAAAGTCATCTTTGCTGCATTTGCTGGTTTTTATCCGAAAGCGGCCAAACGCAATTTAATCGGACATTTTACCCTGTTGACTGAACAGCTTGCAGATCATGCTGTGACCACTGAGCATGACAATCTAGATGTCGCTCAAGCCTTGATAAATGTAGCTCGAATGCAGCGAAGCGTAACTCTTGGTTGTGATGGTTTACAGACAAGTTATTTCGGTAACGATCAAACCAGTGTTCGAGTACAGCGACTGATTCAACCTAGGTTAACGTCTTCCCGATTGGCGATCAGTTTAACGTTGTTATTCTTAGCCATCGTCCCACTTTTAACCGCTTCAACTGTCGATAGCCTTCACCACATTATCGAAACCTTCTTCACCCATTAATTAAGGATTGGGAATGAGAGACTTGCTTTTTAACGTCAGAACTAAAAAACCGATTAGCTATCGGTTTTCCGCCATTGTGCTAGGAATGTGTTTAGTATTCCCTGCCGTTGCGGTATCGAATGAAGCGCCACAAACACTCACCTTAGCCGATGCTGTGACTTTGACACTTCAGCAACACCCAGAATTACAGATTTTCAACTCGCAGCAGCGCGTGATGGAAGGGCGAATACAGCAGGCAAGTGTCGGTGAGCGGCCTGAAATAGGTTTGATGATTGAGGATGCCCTGGGTACTGGTGAACACAGTGCTCTGAAAAGTATGCAATCTACGCTCAGTTTTTCATGGTTACTGCAACAAGATTTGATTGATAGTCGTGTTAACACGGCTAAAACAGAGGCCACTCAATTAGAGATAGAAAAACAAATCAAAGCCTTGGATTTGTCTTCACAGGTGGCTAAACATTTTATTGATTTGTTAGTGAAGCAAGAACGCCTCAAGCTCAATCTGATAGCAGAAAAGCAGGCAAAAGAGGTTGTCAAAACCGTTGCTAAACGTGTGCAAGCGGGAAAGAGTTCTGCGGTTGAAACACAGTTGGCAAAGGCTGAGCTTATCCGTCGTGGCTTGGCCGTCGAAGATATCGAGCATGAACTCAAAGCCAGCCAATATCAATTGGCATCACAGTGGGGAAAGCCTAAGGCATCCTATCGTTTCAACGGCAATCTGCTTGATATGCCTGCTGTGCCATCAGTTGACAGTCAGCTTAACTTGTTAAAAAAGCATCCTCGTTTTCAACAGTTTGCGACTGCGCAACGCATTGCTCAATCGCAAATGGAGCTCGCACGAATAGAAGCTAAGCCGCAGTGGCAAGTGACCGCTGGCGTGAGGCGCTATGAGGCGAGTGATGATTTTGGCTTAGTCGCGGGTATTTCTATCCCTTGGGGTTCAAGTGACCGTAATGCGGGAACCATAGCCGCCTTACAAGCACAGCAAGATGTACTCGCCAATGAGCAAAACGCATTAATGCAGGCTCAGGATGCCCAGTTGTATGTGCTGTTACAGGAAATGGCACATTCTGCACATGTTATCGATACAGTGCGCAGTGACATAGTGCCAACCCTTGAAAAAGCTCTGTCTGAGGCAAGCAATGCCTTTGATAAAGGTCTGCTCAGCTACAACCAATACAATGACGTGTATCGGGAATTACTCAGTGCTCAATATCAGTTGCTGGATGCCTTTGAAAGTTTGCATTTACAACACATTGAAATTCAACGCCTAACAGGCACATCCATTTCTCAGTGAGATTACCTATGAAGAATAACAACACCTTTTCGTCATTGAGTTTGGCGATACTGCTCAGTCTGGGTATTAATGCCGTCGCTTCAACACCTTTAATGGCATCCTCAGCGCCCGTTGCCGAGCAAGCTGAACCCGAAAAAGGGCCGCATCGTGGACGTATGCTGCGTGAGGGCGATTTTGCACTAGAGCTCGCCATTTTTGAAACGGGCGTTCCCCCTGAGTTCCGTGTTTGGACGAGCTTTGAGGGGAAACCGCTCGATCCTAAGACCGTCGATTTGAGTGTGAAATTGACCCGTTTAGGCAATGTGGTGGATGACATTCGCTTTAATGCGCAGGGTGATTTTCTCCGTGGTGATATGGAGATCTATGAACCCCATTCGTTTATCGTCACCATTGAGGCGAAATACCAAGGTAAAACATACCGTTGGCAGTATGACAACTTTGAAGGCCGTACCACTATCGAGCAGGCTGTTGCCAGTGCGATGGAGATTCACACTGGTTTTGCAGGCCCTGCCACATTGCATCAAACCATCCCAGCCTATGGCACATTGGCGCTACCCGTCGGGACGCAACGTGCAATTGCGGCACGTTTTGACGGCGAAATTACCCAGTTACATGTTGGACTGGGTGACAGGGTGAAAAAGGGGCAAACCCTTTTGACTGTAGAAAGTAATGAGAGCTTAAAACCCTATCAAATTAAAGCGCCGTCCGATGGCGTGGTGTCAGCATTGTTCGCCAACAATGGAGAACAAACCCTAGGGCGTCAGTTGTTGACACTGACCGATAACAGTCACTATATCGCTAAGCTTGCTGTGTACCCCATTGATTATCAAAGTGTCATCTTAGGTGCACCTGTCACTATCAACGTCGAGGGTGTGGAGGAAACCTATCAAGGTTCCATTAGCTTTATTGAACCAGAGGTTCGTGACGATCAAGCCCGTATTGCGTGGGTCAAACTTGCCGATCCTAACAGGGTTTTGACTGCGGGCAGTTTTGTAAATGCCAGTATTGAAGTCGCAACCATTGAGGTGCCATTGGCGGTTAAAAGAGTCGGATTACAAGGGTTTCGTGATTTTACCGTCGTCTTTGCTAAGGTCGGAGAGCAGTACGAAGTCCGTATGCTGGAGCTTGGCCGTCAAGACGGTGAGTGGGTCGAAGTGCTTGGTGGCTTAAAGCCTGGTACTGAATACGTGACCGATAATAGCTACATCTTAAAAGCCGACATTGAAAAGTCTGGCGCATCACACGATCACTAGGAGTCCGAGTCATGTTGGAATCGATTTTACGCTTTTCGATAAAGCGCAAATTCCTCGTATTGGTGATGGTATTGGCCGTGGCCGGTTTAGGAATTTGGAACTTCACTAAATTACCCATCGACGCCGTACCGGATATCACCAATGTGCAGGTGATGATTAATACCGAAGCGCCGGGATACACGCCACTTGAAATCGAGCAGCGTGTGACCTTCCCTTTGGAAACCGCATTAGCAGGCTTGCCTGGGTTAACCTACACCCGCTCGGTATCGCGCTATGGCTTATCACAGGTGGTGGCCATTTTCAGTGATGAGACGGATGTCTATTTTGCCCGTCAGTTAGTCAATGAGCGTTTATCGGCGGCACGTTCCGAGCTGCCGCTTGGGCTTGAACCACAGCTTGGCCCTATTGCGACTGGCTTAGGTGAAATCTTTATGTTTACCGTGGATGCATTGCCAGATGCTACCCATGCCGATGGAACGCCTATCACGCCAATGGATTTACGCACGGTACATGATTGGACAATTAGGCCGCAGCTCATGCGTGTGCCAGGGGTGGTTGAAGTTAACCCTATCGGCGGCTTTGAGCGTGAGATTTTGGTCGCTTTCAAACCGGAAAAACTGCTCGCCTTTGGTTTAACCCAAGCCGATGTTGTCGATGCCATAGCCAAGAATAATCAGAACCAAGGCGCAGGTTTTATTGAGCAAAACGGTGCTCAGTGGTTACTGAGAATGCCAGGCCAAGCCGAAGACATTGTGGCCATTGGCAATATCCCACTCAAATCAACGCAAGGCAGTGCGCTGACCATTAAAGATGTGGCCGATATTGAAAATGGTCAGGGGCTACGCAACGGTGCTGCGACTCAAAATGGCCGCGAAGTGGTCATGAGTACCGTGTTTATGTTGATTGGTGAGAATAGCCGCACCGTTGCCCATGCTGTAGGTGAGAAACTCAAAGAAATCAACGCGACCCTGCCGGAAGGGATTGTCGCCACAGCGGTTTATGATCGCACTAAGTTAGTGGATAAAACCCTACAAACGGTGCAGACCAATCTATTAGAAGGCGCACTACTGGTCATTGTGGTGTTGTTTGTACTGCTTGGGAATTTTAGGGCTGCATTTTTAACTGCACTGGTGATCCCCTTTGCTATGTTAATGACGATTACCGGCATGGTACAAACCCGCGTTAGCGCGAACCTGATGAGTTTAGGCGCTCTGGACTTTGGTTTGTTAGTCGATGGCGCGATCATTATTGTTGAAAACTGCTTGAGACGGTTAAGTCAGGCAGGAGACGATCCTTTACCGTTAAAAGAACGTCTAGAGCTCGTGTTTGAAGCTACCCGAGAGGTCATTCGCCCCGCACTATTTGGTGTATTTATCATTACCGCCGTGTATTTGCCGATTTTTGCACTAGAAGGTGTAGAAGGCAAAATGTTCCACCCGATGGCGATTACGGTAGTGATTGCGTTGTTAAGTGCCATGTTGCTGTCGGTGACTTTTGTGCCAGCAACCATTGCCTTGCTGTTTAAGAAACCAGTGAAGGAGAAGCATAGCCCGCTTATCCGTGGTGCAGGCGCCTTGTATCGCCCTGCGTTAAACTGGGTAATTCAAGGTCGCTGGGTCGTGGTGATTGCTGCCACGTTGTTGGTCGCCGTTTTTGGTTACCAAGCGACGAAATTAGGCAGTGAATTTGCCCCTAATTTGGATGAGGGGGATATTGCAATGCATGCCCTACGTATTCCTGGCACCTCACTGAGTCAGGCGATTGCCCTGCAAGAAACTCTAGAAGATAAAATTAAGCAAATGCCTGAAGTTGAAAGGGTATTTGCCAAAATTGGTACTGCGGATGTGGCGACCGATGCAGTGCCTCCGAGTGTGGCTGATAACTTTATTATCCTAAAACCTCGTGAGCAGTGGCCAAATCCCAATAAATCGAAGGAGCAAATTGTAGAAGAGTTGGCGGCGATGGTGGAACCTATCCCTGGCAACCGCTATGAGTTCTTACAGCCTATTCAAATGCGCTTTAATGAGCTGCTTGCAGGGGTCCGGGCGGAGCTTGCAATTAAGGTGTTTGGTGATGATTTCGATACGCTCACTTCGCTTGGTGCACAAATCGAGGCAGCTATCGCTCAGGTCGATGGCATTGCCGATGTGCAAGTGGAGCAGACAACAGGTTTGCCTATGCTGAATATCATTCCGAAACGTCAACAGCTGATGCAACATGGCTTAAGTATGTCCGAGTTGCAGTCTCAAGTGGCAACCGCAATGGGCGGCACTGTGGCGAGTAAATTCTATGAAGGAGATATTCGCTCAGACATTGTTGTACGTCTGGGTGAATCACGTAGGCAAAATCTGGACGGCTTACGTTATTTACCGATTTCCTTACCCGACGGGCATAGCATCCCACTTCAGGAATTAGCGTCCTTGGAATTGGTTTCTGGTGCTAACCAGATTAACCGTGAAAATGGGAAACGTCGCATGGTGGTCACCGCCAACGTACGTGGACGGGATTTAGGTAGCTTTGTCGCTGATATTCAAAACGTTATCGGGGAAAGAGTGGATATTCCCGCAGGTTACTGGGTGGAGTACGGAGGCACCTATCAAAAATTACAATCGGCATCGCAACGCTTGAGTATTGTTGTGCCTGTGACCCTGTTGATGATTGTCGGTTTATTGATCCTCGCCCTTAGCTCCTTCAAGGATGCGATGATTATCTTTACTGGCGTCCCCTTAGCCCTGACGGGCGGAATTGCCGCATTATTGTTACGGGACATTCCCTTTTCTATCTCAGCCGCAGTGGGCTTTATCGCCCTCTCTGGTATCGCGATTTTAAATGGTCTTGTCATGGTGTCATTTATTCGCGAATTACGTAAAGAAGGTATGGGACTCGATAGGGCAATTTTTGAGGGGGCACTAACAAGGCTTCGTCCAGTGTTAACCACGGCTTTAGTGGCATCACTCGGGTTTATTCCAATGGCACTCAATACCGGTATCGGTTCAGAAGTCCAACGTCCGCTGGCAACGGTTGTGATTGGGGGAATTATTTCATCAACCCTGTTAACGCTGTTTGTTATTCCAGCGTTATATCGCATTTTACATAAAGAAAAGGAGTCGATTTTGACTGAAGTAGAAGTAATGGAGATTGCGGATGCCAAATAAGCTATTAAACATCAGCTTGTTGCTGATGGTTGGATTATTAGGTTTGGTGAGTATTGATGTCATGGCCCATGGGGTGGACGACAATACTCGCGCCTTTTTAGAACAAAACCAAGGCGTGCAATTTATCCCCTTTTTGTACATTGGGGCGAAGCACATGATCACGGGCTACGACCACTTATTGTTTCTCGTGGGTGTGATCTTCTTTTTGTACCGCAGCAAAGATGTGCTGTTGTATGTGACCATGTTTACCCTAGGTCACAGCACCACATTATTGCTTGGTGTAATGACCGATTTGCAAGTTAACGCCTATCTTATCGATGCGATTATTGGCTTATCAGTGATCTATAAAGGTTTTGATAACTTGGGGGGATTTAAGCGCTGCTTTAATTGGCAACCCAATACCAAAATAGCAGTGTTGGTCTTTGGTTTGTTCCATGGCTTTGGACTGGCAACCAAATTACAGGAGTTTCAGTTGTCACAGGAAGGCCTATTTACCAATTTATTAGCATTCAATATTGGGGTGGAGATCGGACAATTTGCTGCGCTGGCCATCATCTTGATTGTGATAAATGCCTGGCGTCATTTCCCTTCATTTCAACGATTTTCAACGCTGACTAACACCGCTCTGATGAGTGTAGGGGTGATGCTGATGGGTTATCAGCTCACAGGCTATTTCGTCAACTAAACGATTATAAGAGAAGATTATGCAACACACTGTAAGTACAAAAACCTTGGTCAAAGCGAGCGTATCGGCAACGGTAGTGGCGGCCATTGCGCTGGTCACTTTTATTCTGCCAGCCGAGTACAACATCGATCCTACAGGCGTAGGTCAAAAACTGGGATTAACCTCAATTGCACAGGCCGCTGAAGCGGATGGTGCTGTTGCGGTGACGGGAGCCCAAGCAAGTAATACGGAGTTTCAAACCATTGAAGTGGTGGTTCCGGCGGGTCGCGGTGTCGAATATAAATTTGCCATGCCACAGTATGCCAAAATGACCTACGAATGGATGACCGATGGCGATGCTTTGTATTTTGACCTACATGGTGAACCTGAGGGAGATACCACTGGCTATTTTGAGAGTTACACCATAGCGACATCAAACGAAATGAAAGGGAGCTTTACTGCACCTTTCGCGGGGTCGCATGGTTGGTATTGGAAAAACAAGACAGATAAGCCTATTGCCGTTCAGTTACAGGTAAAAGGACAATATGAAGTCATTGGTTTAAAACAATAATTGGCAAAATTGGAGAAAACGATGAAACAATTATTATCAGTATTCACCCTATGCACAGCGTTAATGAGTGGCAATGTATTGGCCCATGCGGATCACGGAGTGATCAGCGGTCAAGGTGCCTTAAAGGTGGCAGCTAAATCGCTTAATCAAATGACATTTAAAGACTTTGGTTTTGAGGTGGGTAAATTAGAGGGAACATGGAAAGACTTGCCTGAGGCACAATTATCAATCGTCAGCTTTGAAGGCAATTACTACGTGGTCAGTGCCGTTAACCCAACGACTCAAAAACAAGTTTTTCTCAAAATAGCCAGTAACGGCGAGCTTTTAGAAGTCAAAGACACGAACAAGTTCTAGTCGCCAAGATTGCACTGTCTATGTTATGGGCAACAGACAGTGCAATAACCCTGCAAGCGGTTTACTTTTATTAAATCAAATATCGTTCTTAGCAATACATTTTGTAATCTGAAACCAATTAATCTGAGTTAACAGTCTAACTCACTTTTGTCCCTAAGCGAGTTAGACGTCAGTGATGAGTCAAAATTTAACTATTTATGTTGTTTCATATACATTAGTGAAGTTTATCGACACAATCTAGCTGTTTGCTTTTAAAACAACTTAGTTCAGCTCGCAAACTCACAATGCTTGCATGTTAATAACTATTAAAATTGAAACTCTACGTGTATTCATACAAACTGGAAATCAGCTATATTGCAGCAATATAAATTGATTAGGGAAATACTATGTCAGAATTTTTAGAGATCTTAACTCATGCACGTCGTTTAAAAGCATCGGTGAAAGAGTTATCTGTTACTGAACTTAAAGATGTGTACGAAAAGTTAGGCAAGATAGTTGCTGAAAGAGAAGAAGAAGCGAATGCTGAAGCTGAAGCAAATGCTGAGCGTATCGCAAAAATTGCGGAACTTCAGAAGATGATTGAGTCAGCAGGTTTGTCGCTTGTTGATCTTGGCAGTGTTACTGCTAAAGTAAAAAGCACAAGAGCACCACGTCCAGCTAAATATTCAATCGTAGTAAAAGGTGAAATTGTCACATGGACTGGGCAAGGTAGAATGCCAACTGTTTTCAAACATCAAATTGAAAATGGCCGTTCAATCGAAGACTTTTTGATCTAAATTCCCCGCCTATAGCAGAACAGGCTAATGAGAGTTTTTTCGCCTCATTCAGCGTAGCAGAACTGGTTTAAGTACGCGATAACAGCCGCGTAATCTACCAAAAATTGCCTATGTTACAATATTTGGCAACGGTTAATTAAGAATGTCTACTGTAACCCAAGGGAAATGTTTACGGAGGATAAATCTTTCACTCTCAAGTATTTCTTCGTCAACTTTGATTTCGAATTGACCTGCTTCCTTGACGTAAAATTCATCATGCCAAGTGTTAATGTAATCGAGCAAAGCATCCATACAGACAGGCGCTTCCTGCGGACAGATAATCGATAGCGTCTTCATAACGTATCTCCATCGCAGAGTTGAGAGAACGATCCTAGTGATTCAAATGTAATGCGTTTGTAAATTCAGAGCAACATAAGAAAGCTTTTGTCGGCTAAAATATCTCTTTTGTAGTAGCTGCAAATATTAGAAAATACGGCAAGCTAATCTCCTCGCCGCCCTCGACTAGCTTTTGCCCCTTTTCATTTAGAGTTGTTGCTCATAACAACTCTAATTCTGCTCGTTTGACCAAATTTATCTAATACCCCTAATATGCGCATATCTATATGCTTTTAGTGGCATTCAATCGACCTTTTGACCTATCTCCGCTATTACTGAAAAAAGTAAGTCGTGAGATATAGGCGGGGTGAAGTGAGTATGTGGCACTATAAAGAGTAGTAATTTAAGTACGGCAAACTCGAAATGAACCTTGGGGTCATACCAATTTAACTTATAGCACTGTTTGCAAGTCCAAAGGTAGCAAGATGATACAAGATTTCAATTCATTGTCCTCAGATTTTAGGCTTTATGATTTGTTTGGAGATGCTAGCAACTCTAGTGTTACCCAAATTTGGGTTTTAGAGATCGAACGCGAAAATGCTAGCGAGCTTCGGTTTCTTTACGGCAGAACATTGCCCGGAACCTTTCAGTCAAATGCATGGAACGGCACGAATACTAAGAATACACCATTGTATGAAAATTGTTCGGTAAGAATTCATACGTTGACATTGCATACATCAGCCGAAAAGCTCAAGGTATTTTTCCAAAGCTTCATCGACGGCTACTCTCTCCATGAGGCGAGTCAACATGCAGATCTCATACTAAGGGATAAGCTGAACGCCAAGATCGGTTCAGTCATTTTCGGCACCAACCCTTGCGTGCGCCCAGTAATGCATCTGCCAACACGAGATGGCTTTCCTTTGCAAACCAAACGCCTAAGCCATACCAGCTATGCTAGCGTCGACAGCGGTGCTGTTTTTCCAGAAGAAAAGCCCAGCATTTTCACTGTCCCCGAAGGAAAAGATCGTCAGATTGCCGAGGCAGCTTGCAATGCACTTGATACTGACACTGGGATGGATTTTGCAACACTAGATGCATGGCGCTTGGGTGATTTAGAATTTATCTGCGCCCCAGGCCTGACCAATTCTGAACGCCGAAAATTCGAGATCATATTAAAAGGCAAACACTCCTCTCTCAATCTCTTCGAGTCGCTCACACAAGAACCAGCCGACCTAATGGTTATAGTGAATGCATATAGCAATGATAGCGTGCAAGCTTCATACGTTGCTCGCCTTGATCAAAGTATTTCTTACCCGCTAGAACACAAATTCATCATCGAAGACTTCAAGAACCAAGTGACCACAGCATTCACTCTAGAGATCTATGCATTAGGGAAAGCAGGCGAGGAATCATACCTGCTTCTAAAGACAGGGAATTACTTTGTCCGTGGTGTCAATCTGAACATGCAGGTGGTTGAGCCGATTAGCTCAACTGATCGTATGGGTTGGTTAGAGAAGCAAGTGCCACCCCGAGAGAAGACAAAACTTGACGCTACAGGACGTGTTGCGCGGGCAGTTCGGAGTTCACATTCGGTTATTGGTGGACACTTCAATGACCCATGGGTTAGTCAAAGTTGCCTGATTGAAAGTAATGTGCATAATTTACTTCCCAAAGCATCGACTGGAGGTTTCTTTCTTACACTCTCTAGTAGTGGTGGTACAAGTCGTCTTCACTTGGTCGATTGGTTACGCCGCATATTCGAGCGTCATCATGATGCTAAAATAGCTTGGTTCGATCCGTTCATGGAAGATGTCGGAATAAATCTTCTAAATAGACTCGGTACAGCAAACGGAGACTATCTCATAATCACCACCGAAAAGCAGTCAAATGAGGACAGCGAGCTATCGCCTGAAAAGCCAACTCGCATCCAACGATTGCTGGCGAGTTGTGATGGATGGAGCAATGGTTACTTCGGCAACGTTCAGCTAAAGGTGCTGGCTGTGCCTGATAGCAAGATACATGATCGAATGATCTTGATTCGATCAGTCAATGGTAAACCACTCGCAGGCTATCACCTATCCAACTCGATACAGCGAGCCAATGACAACTTCCCATTGCTCGCAACTCCAATCCCACTTGATATATTGCCCAGCGTATTCGAGTTCGCTGATGGAATAATCCAGAGCGCTTTACATGGGGATAGGAAGCAATCCCCTACAGCAAAGCTAATTTTTGACTCGAATACCTATAGTCCTGAAATTAAAACATGTGGAGTAGGACTAAACCATCAATCCTCCTTTATTGACATCAGCCGGTCAGGTGACGTTTTTGCGTGGTGGCTGAACGACCAGGAGTTAGCCGGGCTCTCTGGCTCAGTTCTGCTCGATATGATGCACTCTAAGAAGTACATGAAAGATGGAGAGCTTGCTCCTGAACGCTTCGAAGAGCTTCCGTCGAATTTCTGGAATGAAGGTTTTCCACTCCAAGATTTTCACTCTGCTTGGGATGTACTTGGTTATGTTCTGGCTCACTCACATGCAGGAAGCTTATTCATAGAAGATAACTCCCCTTTATCAGATGAGTTGAAACAGAAGCTTCTGGAACACTTGAATCCGTTCAGAGTCGATGCTCTACCGGCAAAAATCAAAACTAGTTACCTTGATATAGAGCATTACCGAGCCAAGAGCCTACGCGAGCTTCTCCTGTCTAACGATGAACCAAGTAGAGTGTTCTGCGGCTCGGAGTTTGAAACTGCATGGAGTGACTATTACGCACTCAAGATTTTATGGTCAAGAGCTCCTCAAGACCTTATAGACTGGTTGAGTATTGCATGTTCTAACACTGTTGGTGAACATCACCGAAAACGTGCTCTGGTTGAGCAAGCACTCAATATTATTTGTTTGGAACTAGAATTTGATAAAAATCCCGAAAAGATCGAAGCGCTTCTAAAAAGCGATGCTAGCGTAGTAATTTGGGTGGGGCTTCATGCCTTTAAGAATGCCATCAACAACGGTAATTTCAGTTCCGATGCACTCTCTAAACTCAGCCTTATCAAGCCAACCGATGAACAGAAAACTGTCTTATGTTGGTTTATCAACGAGGCAAATAACGATAATTCTGATGCCAAATCACAATTGATCATCAAACTCATTCAGTTGTTTGAAACCCCATTGAATGACAAACAACTACAAAACACCCTTCAACCTCTACGTGACAGACTTGGTAAACTTCATCACTTCACGCCGTGGATTCTAGAATCGTTGCTGATACCTATGATCGAAATGAAGGTGATTGATGTAGCACAAGTGTCAAGGATATGGCTGGGAGAACTGATGAACCAGTGGCGATTGATACTTGATGGTGGTGACAACCTGTACTTTAAAATTGACGGTGATGGTGCATTCACCGATGAGCTAGCCACTTTGATGGCACATATTGACACAACAGACCAAGCATATATCATCAGTGAACTCTGGAAAATATTCAACTCGCTTGCTCGAACAATCAGGAAACCATTTAGCGCTCAGATCAGTTGGTCATCCTACATCGACGCGTACAATGTTAACCTCTGGCTCTATGCTCTATCTTGTCGAATTTCTTTTTTCGTTAATTGCGATGAAAACCAGCAATTAAAGGTGCTTTTAGAGCAAAGCGAATCGTTGATCGAACGCCTGTCCGATTCTGAGAGGGAAGACTTAACGAATCAAGACCTTTTGATATACTTCAGGCGCAAACCTGATCAGATCAAGTGCAATAACATCTTAAATACTGTTGATACTGCAATTGTAGTGGATGCTCAAGTTTGGCCACGAGATTAGAATTATTTGCAATACCTTAAATGATCCGTGAAATGCTAATTTAGCAAAATAGCCAATACAGAAATGTTCAAAGGTGAGCCATTGAATCAGACTTTCCTAGTCTGATTCACACCCTGAGTACCATCATTTTACGCAGGCTTTGGGCTAACGCGCTTTTGCATCTTCCGCGTTTTGGCTCGTTTGCTTAACCGACAATTTCCGCCCGAGTTGCCCTACAAATTCTTATCTATTTATCTAATGTTTAAAGCCTGCCGTAAAACGACACAACGATGGATGGGTATACTGTCATATTTGAATTTAGAGATTTTTTTGTGATTTGAAAACAATATCAGTGTGTATTAATTCAACTAAAAACATATAAAATCAGTTTATTATATTTTCCAGTTTTTAGTTAATAGGTTTTGAAAACGCACATGTCCATTTTTCAAGATGGGCTATTTAACAAAAATATGATTATTCACATATAATACAAATATTTAATTGTTAGCGACTACACTGGATTAGCGTGATAAACACGCATACGCACTAATCAAATGTTAGGGTATTGATATCGCATGTCTACAGAGACACCCACTTTAGATGAACTTGTAAAGTCAATGCATGAACAAGCCGCGCTGCTAACTATTGCATCCAAAATGGAAGCTGTTGGCCAAGGTGACCTGCGCGACGAGTTAGTACGCCAGCAACTTTGTCGCACTGCAGAGCTTTTGCGTGGAGCGGCCGCACTAGGCGCCTCTCAAAACGCCGCTTGTCTAGGCATTCTTAGCCGCAGCTTACTGGAACAACTAATCACATCTCTGTGGTCTATCCGGTCTATTGAGAACGCCCAAGCTCACCACGGTGCTGCTAAGATGGAGTTAGCAAAAGCTATGAGAATTAACCTCAAGGCCGGTAAAGCTAAAATCAAAGATAAGCGCACAGGCCTGGATGTTACAACCAAGTTTCTAGAAACAGAGCAAATGAAAGGCATTCCTAGACGAAAGAGCGTTGAAGAACAAGCTAAAGAAGCTGAAGTATTGGATATTTACACGGTGTTCTACAGGTTCATGTCATTAGAAACTCATGGACATAGTATTGCGTCACAAGAAACTTCTGAAACCAGTGCTTTATGTGAGGTACAACTCCAAGGCATCGGAGCCATCAGTCGCGCAGTTGGTCAGGCATGCGTATGGTGGTTATTGCATCGAGGCTGGCCTGACAATGAATCCATTCGCAGTGTTTTGGGGCTAAATTCCGCAGAACCCTAAAAAGCATTTAGTGTGATTCCCAAAGCTTAGCATTCTCGGTTTAAAGTTGGGTTTCGTGTTTATGTCGTAATGGTTTAAATTAGGTGGCAGTGTTGCTTACACCTTAATGTGGCGTTAGATTCTCCTTAGAGACTTCATATGGAATCAATAGATTTACACGGATTCGCTTCTGATCGGCCTATTACAAAAGCAGAAGATGACTTGCTAGGTCGTTCAGGTTTTTCCTCCGACTTGGCGAATGCGATGGCGAGTTGGCATGGAAACGACAGTTTAGTGGTAGCCTTACATGGTGACTGGGGTTCAGGAAAATCTTCAATTAAAAATATGGCTTTATCTCGGCTAGAGGCAATTGCCGAAGATAAACCAGATGTAATTGAATTTTCTCCATGGGAATGGGCGGCACAAGATAAAATAACTGCTTCCTTTTTTCAAGAAATATCAAAATCAATTGGCAGAAATGATAAAAGCAAATCAGGAAAAAAATTAGCGGCAACCCTTAAAAAGTATGGGCGTTATCTAACTACAGGTGAAACTGTAGCCACAGGTCTTTCATCGGCCCTTCCCACATTTTTCGTGCTAGCGACGCTTATTGGCGTTGGCGGAAACTTTTCCAACGAAACTTGGGTAAACAATATTAGTACCTTTATGCTCCTTGTTTTAGGCGGTTGGGCTGCTGCATTGAAATGGGGGAGAGGTTTACTTGACACATTAAAAGGAAATGCTGAGGAGACGGCAAAAGAAAAAGAACAGAGTTTAAGTGATATAAGGCAGGAGCTATCAGACTTATTGCTAAATCGTAAAGTTCCTTTGATTGTAGTCATGGATGATTTAGATAGGCTAACGTCTTCCCAGTTAAGGATGGTTTTTCAGCTTATAAAAGCGAATCTAGAGTTTCCAAATGTAGTTTTTCTTCTTCTATTTCAGCGAGATCTAGTAGAAGATAAAATGAATGATGGTAAGCAACTCGGTCGTGATTATTTGGAGAAAATAATCCAAGTACCTTTTGATATTCCTCGAATAGAAACCACGCGACTTCATAGTCTCTTGTTCAATAGGCTAGACAAAATCATTGAGCAAGATAAATCAGCAGCAAGTATGTTTGATACCGGACGATGGGGGAATATCTTTCATGGCGGTCTGAACAAATACTTCGACAATTTGAGAAGTGTCTATAGATATACCTCAACTTTATCCTTCCACTTTACCTTACTTAAAGGAAAAAGTGCTTTTGAGGTTAACCCTGTTGATCTAATTGCGATTGAATGTTTAAGAGTATTTGAACCTGATGTTTATAAAGAAATTGCGCGTGCGAAAGAAATATTTACCCAAAATGGCTCGGATAGATATGGGCGAAACAAGGATTCAACAGCAAGCTTAATTAACGGAATCTTGGATAAAGCCTCACCTAACAAGCGCGAAGCCGTAAAAAACATTGTTGAACAACTATTTCCAACAATTGAATGGGCTCTGGGAGGAACACACTATTCAGGAGATTTTGCCAGAACTTGGTTAAGGGGAATGCGTGTTTGTCATCCATCTAACTTTGAAAAGTATTTTCAATTTTCTATTCCAAGCGGTGAACTTTCAAACTCGGATTTACGAGAAATGCTTGTTCTTACTTCTGATTCTGAAAGATTTTCAGAATTTATCTTATCCCTTAAAGTCCGTGGGATTTTAAAAAATGCACTTTCACAGTTTGAGTCATTTGCAGATGAAGTTCCGTTAGTTAATGGCAACGCCTATATTAAAGGTATTCTGGATATTGGTGATAAAGTAGACCATGAATCAACTGGGTTTACGTTTTTCAGTTCTTATACACATGCTATAAGGCTTGTTATCTGGTTTTTAAGACGTATTGATGATTTGAAAGAAAGAGGAGAGCTTTTGCTTAACTGCTTTAAAGCCTCAAACGGAATTTCGATTGTTGAACATATTTTGATTAGTGATGAAAACAGCAGAGAAAAGTCTGATGCAGACCAAATTCTCCAAGACGTCGAATTTGATCTGCTTAAAGCTGAGTTTGTAAAAAAGCTGGATGATATGTCTGTTAATTCTCCTGATGAACTACTTGCTCATGAACACTTGGTTTCCTTTTTATACAGATGGAAGCGTTGGGGTGATGAGGCTAAAGTTATTGATTGGTTAAAGCTTCAGACACAGAGTGCCGAAGGTTGTATAAATTTACTGAAAAGATTTGTGAGCAAGTCATCATCTCAATCTATGGGAGACTACGTAGTAAAAATTACGACTTATATAAAACTTGAAAATATTGAGAACTTTTTAGAAATTGCGCCAATTCAAGAAAAGATGCGTGAACTTGACGAATCCAATCTAGATCCCGAAGCTCAGAAAGCGCTAAAAGCTTTCCAAGATGCTCTGGACAATAGAGCGAAAGGAATCACTGATGATTGGTGATGAATTTTATAAAGCAGTGTTGTCGGGCATTTTCCGTTTTGCTCCCAAATTGCCACAGATGCGGCTTCATTTTTTTGAGGCATTATGAGTCAAGAAAGAGAAGATAAAGCTCGTAAGTATTTAAAAAACTTCTTAAGAGAATACTTCGAAGTCAAAGAAGAGGTCACAGGTACTTGGCCTCTTGATGACCGTCCTTTGAGATTAGATTTATTGCTACTGCCCAAACAAAAAGCGTTAGATTTAGGTTTTGATGTCGAAGCTGTTGGTGTCGAAATTAAAGACCCTCAAAGCAAGGAAAGTGTCAAAAAACTTCTTGACTGTGTAATGCAATCATACACTTATACTTTTTGTGAGTTTGACGGAGTACGGCCTGCTTTTGTTCTTATTTACCCAGAGATAGAAAAGTTTTTTGAAGAAGATTGGGTGAATAAATACGGTAGTAATATGCAAGAAGCACCTACTTCAAGAGAAAAGCGGCTTTTGCGCAGACTGATGCAACGAGCTAACGTTGGTGAACTGAAGATCAATGAAAACCAAGTCTTTATATTTGATTTTGGCGCTGGTCCTTTCTTCCGCTCAGATAAGGGGCGGTCAAAAATTAAAGGCATTGGACTTAATCGGTACGTAGGTTCTCAGAAAAACTGAATAAAAATATTAAAAAGCCTCAAGATGGACTATTACGCTTGGCATCTCCATCCCCCCAAAGTTTTGAGACGGTTGCGTTGTTTGTTTGAGTTTAGTGGCTGTGCTTTGCCAGCCACTTAGGCGGGCATTACTCTATAGAAATTTTAATCCGAAACTGACGAGTTAGAGCAAAGGGTCTATCACGCTTTTGTCCCGAAGTAAGCCACAAGGAGTATGATACTTTAATACTCGATTGTGGCACGGTTCGGACTAAGTTGTGGCAATTAGTATGAATCTTTATTTTTGGCCATATTTAATCTAGAACGATACGAGCTAGAGTCGGTGTTTTTCAAGATAGTTGTCACTCTTTGTTTAAATATTAAGCTGCATTTATTACGCCTTCTTCTGGTGCCTTATCTGGGTTGAGTGTTACAGCGCCAACCGCTTCACAATTTCTGATCTCTGTAGACCAACGCATCGGTTTTCTTTCCTTCGCCGCCTCAAGCACTTTCTTGCGCTTCGCTAAAATAGCGCCATCTTGCAGTGCATGACGTTGCCCTGGTGAGACAAAATTTAGCTGGCTGTGTTTATGCTCATCGTTGTACCAGGTTACAAACTTTTCCACCCATTCTCTTGCTGTTGCTAAGCAGCTAAAACCTGATGCCGGCCACTGTGGGCGGTATTTCAACGTTTTAAATAACGACTCTGAAAAGGGGTTGTCATTACTCACCCGCGGCCGACTTAATGATGCCGTAATACCAAGCTCTTCCAGCTTGGCTTTCATGGTCAGTGACTTCATCGGCGCCCCATTATCAGAATGCAGCACTAATGGCGTGTTAAAGCATTGCTCGCGTAACAGACAGCGTTGGATTAGCGCAGCGGCATATTCCCCACTTTCTTGCTCATGAACTTCGTAACCCACTATTTTTCTACTGTAAATATCTTCAAACAGGTACAAATAGTAGAACTGGCCTTTGACGATTGAGGCTAAATAAGTGATGTCCCATGACCACACTTGATTCGGCCCATCTGCCCGATAACTCAACGGTTTGCTTCGATTGACCGCAGCCTGAGTGCGGCCACGATGGTTAAGTTGACCATGAGCATTTAACACTCTGTAGAAGCTGGATTCCGAGGCGATATAAATCCCGTTATCTAATAATGTTGGCACAATTTGCGACGGGGGTAAGCTGGCGTACTCCGCTTGATTGCACACACTTAATATCTGTTGTCGCTCATGTTCTTCGAGTTTATTTGCTGGCTCTGGTCGAGCTGCTGTTGGCCTTAAATCAGCTTGCACTTGACCTTCTCGATACCAACGTCGATAGGTACGCTTACTGAGGCCCGTTTCAGCACAAGCCTTATAAAGGCGAGCACCATTGGTATAGGCCTCTTGGATTAAGGCAATCAATGCTATGCGCTCAGGCAAGGGGGTTAGCTCTCCTCGCTGTCGTCCCCCCAGAGCGCATTGAGCTTTTTTCTGAGCACCAGTAACGCAGCAGCTTCAGCCAGCGCTTTCTCCTTATAGCGCAATTCCCGTTGCAGCGATTTGATTTCGGCTTTGTCAGCCTTAGCCTGCTGTTTAATGGTTTTAGTTTGTACTTCTGAGGTTTGAAAACCAGCTAAACAATCCTGTTTCCACTGCTGTACTTGCTCGCGGAACAAGCCCTTTTCACGGCAATACTGGTTTATCTCCGCTTCCGACAGCGGCGCTGTTTCAATAATCACGGCAAGTTTTGCTTCAGCCGACCAATCATCGGCTGTTAATGTTTTACCTGGCACGGGGCGACCTTCTTTTCTGGCAATATCTCGCCAATGATACAAGGTTTGCACCGCGATGCCTTCTTCCCGAGCGACCTCTGCGACCGTTAAGTTGTGAGGAGGTAATAATTTTTTAAGGATCGCTTCTTTACGTTCTGGTGAATACCGAGCCATATCGTTCTCTTTTGCCGCACCCTGTCTTTAAACATAATGATTATTTAGGGGTGACAACAATCCTGACACAGGGGGGAGTTCTTGGCTGTTCAGTTTCAAACTTATTCCTCTCCAACACTAACATCCTTCGAAATGTCTTATTTTTTCTCGGTCTGACTGCCCGCCACACGGTTGGCAGCAAGCGCTTGGGATAAAATCTCCCGTTCACGCTCCGATTGCGATAGCTCCAACCGCAGTTGGGTCAGTTGTTTCTCGGTAGTCACAAGCTCAGCTTGGACAGCGCCCAGCTGGTTAGCCTGTTGGCGATAGCTGTTGAGATCGGTATTAAGTCTCTGACTGTCGCGCTCAAATGCTAATCTCTCTGCATTCACCTCTGCGAGTTTTGCCCGAGAGTCCGCGAGCTCGCTGCGCACAGTAACTAAGGTTGCCGTTAATTCCTCTACGTTTTTACTGAGTTTAGTTTCAGTGGCCTTGAGCTCTTCACGATCCTGCGTCAACCGCTCTAGGTTAGCAGTAGAGTAAGTAATTTGGTCTTGCTGCTTTGATAGCGTTGACTGAAGTGTAGCGATGGTTACCTTCGCTTGCTCTAGCTCTCGCTGTTCTAGTTCTCGTTTAGCAACATCGACGCTGAGTAGCTTGATTTGCTCTCGATATGCCCTTAATTCGGTCTCTGCTTGTGCAACGCGCCCATTCGCTGCGTCCACTAATGCTTCTGCTTTTAATACTTCGGCTTTAGCGTGATTTCTTGCGTCATCAATGGCCTTTTCGCTGGTGGCCTTTAACTCTCGCAGTTGTTGCTCTATCAGGCTTACAGCGGATTGGGCCTTTTCGACCTTGGATGCTGTGCTGGTTTCAATCTCCGCAACTTGAGCCGCCGTAGTATTCAAGACGCTTTCTAACTTATCTTCACTGTCACTTAACAGCGATAGCGTTTCATCAAGGTTTCTCGTCAACTGGGCAACTTGCTCGGTCAGCGATTCGTTACGACGGTCAATCATGAGCAATAGTTCTTGAGACAGCAACTTAGCTACGGCAAGGCTTCCAACCTCTTCCGCGATAGCATTTTTTCTATGCTCAAGATTATTTTTGTACTCAATCAAGAACCCTTGGATCGACGATGTTCTGCCTTGCAGATGAACGCTCAAGTTACGTGTCGTTGGCTCGACACCGTTTTTAAGCATTTCATTAGCGAGCTTAGTCACTTCCTCAAGAGTTGCCTTCGGTTTAACTGCCAATTGTTCCATTTGTTTGCCTCAAACATCTTCAAAGTTAATGACTTACATCGATAAATTCCAGTGTAGCCAGTTACTCAACCCTCTGCAAGGGAAACGGTGTTTTCATGGAAACAGTGTTTCCCGTTTCCCTTTGTATTTTGCGTCCTTCGTGCTGCTTATGATGCTGATATATGAGGGTAAATCCTGAAATTTGCCAGAATTGGGCGGCGTAATAGAATGTTCCTACATCAACTGAATGGGACAGAAAAAGTGACCGAACTAGCAACTACGCCAACAGCACCGCGCAATCATGCAGAGGTCGCTATGTACCACTACTATCTGACCAATGCCGTGTTGACGACGAGCCCCAACGAGCAAGTCATTGGTGAAGTGTTGGGGATGGGGGAAGATGACTTTGTGATGGAGCTGTTTGCGCTGTCTGAAGCGTTTTGGCAAAAAGGAGAAGATCTCTATGCCGAGGGTAAAGCATTCTCAGGGCTTGCGGTATTCGACGTTGTGGCTGAGCTTGCTGAGTTCTTCTGGGGGTACGTAGAGCATACTGGAGAAATGCCTGACCTAGATGCGTTCAAGCTGGATATTGAGCGAGTGTTTGAGACTTACACGCGATAAATCACCTGTCTAATACTCTTCAAAACAGTGAGGCCTACAACCCCGATGGTAGTAGGCCCAACTTCCAAGCAGTAGTTTCTAACCCTGTAATGGGGTGCTTATCTTTTTAATATTTGTTCCTTCCATGTATTCTTTACGCAAAAAATCATCTTCGGGATTTTCGATGTTTCAATAATTAGCTATACTGTATTTATGTACAGTGTTTGTGACTTATCCTATGAACGTCATCATTGGTCTGGCATCGGCAGGCATACACGGCTTTGAGAGCCCCGCCGCTGGATACCAAGAGAAGGCGCTAAGCCTCAATAATCTTATTGTCTCACACCCATCAGCAACGGTATTTGCAGAGGTTACCGACGACGCTATGACGGGTCTTGGGCTATTTACCGGAGATCTACTGGTCGTTGATAAGTCATTGACTGCGACGCGGGGAGATGTCGTTTTGGCGCTCGTTGACGGCGAAACCGTTTGTCGACAGCTAGATCATCATCAACTTCATGCCAATACCAATGCTCATTATTCCGAAATATCAGTCACAGACGGGATAGAGATTCAGGGCGTGGCCATTTGTTCCGTGCGCTTTCATCGACGCAAACGCGATCCTCTAGTGTTGAAAAGCCTTGATGACCTTCTGATCGAATCCACGTTTGTGGGCCGTGCGAGAGGGGAGTCTATGACGGGGGTGGGCATTCACTCAGGTGACATCCTGATAGTTTCACGTCAACTCACCGCAGGTTCTGGCGATGTCATCATTGCGATTTATGAAAACGAATTTGTCTGTAAAGTTCTCGATCTCACAAATAGCAGGTTGTTATCGGCTAACGACGATTTTGAGCCGGTGTTAATAAAGCCGGATGATAGATTTTGGTGTGAGGGTGTTGTGCCAGCATCAATTCGACTGCTTAAACAACCGAGTTTATTGCTATGAGCAGTATTATCGCGCTTTGCGACGGTAATAATTTTACAGTTCATGCGAACAGATTTTTAATCCGCTGTATCGTGGTAAGCCTTTGATTGTGGTCTCGAACAATGACGGCATGACCGTGACGTTAAGCCCTGAAGCAGCCGCGTTGGGACTAAAGAAATTCACGCCTTACTTTCAAGTGGCCGAGTTCTGCAGGGCAAATGGCGTGGTAGTATGCTCGAGCAATTATGCGTTGTATTCCGAAATCAGCACCCAGTTTATGAGAGTCGCCTCGAGAGAGTGCTATTCGTATTTTCCCTATTCGATAGACGAGATTTTTGCTGAATTTGGGAATGATGACACACCACAGAACCTCTCAGTATTAGGCCGCAAGCTCAGGCACGATGTCTGGCGCGAGGTCAGATTGCCTATTGGTGTCGGGCTAGGGGATACTTTAACGCTGGCGAAAGCCGCAAATCATGCAGCGAAGCGCTTAGGCTATCGCGGTGTTTGCGTGATTAAAGCGCACAATCGCGAAGCCATCTTAGGGGCGATGTTGACTACCGATGTGTGGGGAGTGGGTAAACGAATTGGTCAGCGGCTAAGTTCGATGGGGATTCATACTGCGCTGCAGTTGGCCCAAATGAAGACTAAGACCGCGAGGAAAATGTTTGGCGTTAACATCGAAAGAACAATTTTCGAATTGAATGGGACAAAGGCGTTTAACTGGGACGATATGCCCGTTAATAAGCGACAGATATTCTCCACACGCTCAGTTGGCCAGCGAATAACGACGATAGCGGGGTTAAAAGAGGCGTTGTCATTCCATGCGTGTGAAGCGGCTCGAAAGCTAAGGGGTCAAAAATCGGTAGCACGTTGCTTGGTATTTTTTGCTCAAACATCCGCGTATGACAAGCATGGTGTTAGTGGTTTCAGTCGGACAATTCATTTACCAGCTCCCACCAGTGACAGCATGATCATCAGTCAGCAAATTACCTCTGCGGTTGAGTCATGTTATGCCGCAGTGCCGTACTATCGCGTTGGGGTAGGGCTATTAGATATAGAACCAGGCTTGCAGCTCGATATGTTCAACGACAACCTGGGAAAACCAGCGTTGATGTCAGTCATGGACAGATTAAACGAGCAAATGGGCAAAGGTGCCGTGTTCGTCGCCGCCAATGGCATTGAGAAAAAATGGCAGATGCGGCGAGCGTTCTTGAGTCCATCTTATCTAACAAATTGGAATGAAATTCCAACCATTCGCTGTTAGCAACGTAGTAAAATTTGCCTCATTTAAAGCTAGTGTGATGATTACTCTCAACGAATTTAGGAGAGCATCATGCAGTTAAAATCAGATTTAGAGTTGCAAATTGAGTCTTTGGCCAAAGACTATCGAAAAATAGATAAACGGCTATCCTGGGAGACTTGTAAGAAGAGAGCGAAAGAAGCACTCCGTAGGTTTAACGGGGTGAAGCCATGCGGGGAATAGACCTATTTGCTGGAGCAGGGGGGAACACAACCGGCGGAAAGATGGCTGGACTACGCATGTTGTGGGCGGCTAATCACAACCCGTTAGTAGTTAAATATCATGAGCTAAATCATCCAGAGGTCGCACATAAGTGTCAAGATCTGCATCAAGCAGACTGGTCGTTAGTACCAGAACACGATATTTTGCTTGCTTCCCCTTGTTGTCAGGGACACAGTCGAGCAGCGGGAAAGAAGAAATCCAGCAAGAAGGCTGATTTGAGTCGGTCAACTGCTTGGGCCGTTGTGAGTTGCCTAGAAGTGCATAGGACCCCAATAGCTGTGATTGAAAATGTGGCAGATTTTCTGAGTTGGGAGCTTTTTGGTGCGTGGGAATATGCGATGCGGTCATTGGGATATTCTCTATCGTTTAACCATGTAAACGCAAGCCGCTTGGGAGTGCCACAGAATCGCGAGCGTCTATTCATCGTAGCCACTAGAACAACGAAACCGATAGTTCTAGATCTGCCAGAAAAAAGGCCAATAGCAGCTAGAAGTTTTATAGACATGGACATGCATGCGTACAAGTGGGACCATATTTCTAATCGTGTGTTAGCTACACAGAAAAGAGTCACTAATGGACGGAAGCAGTTTGGTGAGGTGTTTCTTGATGCTGCTTACGGAAGCGCTAGGTCTGGACGTTCGATTGACAACCCTATAGGCACTATTACCACTGTCAACAAGCACAGTCTGGTCATTGGCGATTTAATTCGGCCATTGAGTATTAGAGAGCTAGCAGCAGCACAAACCTTTGATGAATGTTATCAGTGGCCGGCATCTGCTACGGCAACAAAAATGATGATTGGCAACGCTGTACCGCCGATCATGGCAAAAGAAGTTATAAGCGCTGTTTTAAAAGCTGCGTAATTAGCTGGGCAGATAAAGTAACAGCAAGATTTTGGAGTTTTCATTGAAAATCTACTGGAAAGAGAGCGACTAAAGTGCTGTGGTATCATTCCACCAAATTTAAATGCTTGTAGTAAGGATCACCTATGAAAAGTATAAAAGTTATGATCTTAAACATCCTATTACTAGGAGTGGCGATAATCTTGTCAATGGTATTTGACCAACACCAAGCGGCACTATGGTTTGTATTTGCAAGTTTAATTATGGCAACACTCAACATCGGCAAACGAACATAGTGCAACGCGAAATAATTCAGATAAATCTTTTGAGGTGTTCATGTACAAGGCAGTATTTTTAGGTCTTTATATCGTGGCTTCAATCCTGTGCGGGTTTACCTTCCACGACTTAATAGGATGCGAAAATGCGTGGTTAGGCTCAATTGTTGGGTTTGCCTTAGGCAGTGTTGCTTTCTTCTTTGCGTTTAAACCTGCTTCAGAATTGATATTTTCAAGTGGCCGGTAATAGACTTAGATGTTAGTACGATATTACTCTTCGAAGGGATATTTCGAAGTGAATTCTGACATGATTGCAATGTTGTTCGTAGGGTTTACTGCAACTGCCGCACAGGTACTCACTGCTTCTCGATAAAGTTTTGCGTCAACACGCCTAACGCCTTCGTAGTTAAACAATAGTTCTGGAATACGGTCTGCAATTGATGAACCCCGCGGCACCATCAGTAAGCTAGGCAGTTTGCTGTAAGGGCAAATCAACATATAACGATAACTTGGGTCGGCATGCGCCTTATCAGGGATAATTTCAAAAGAACTTGCATTACCACCGTTTGTATATTCGTTATAGAAATCTGAAAGTGCTTTTGGCTTGTTGGCCATCAAGACGTATGGCCCATTGATTGTTTGGGCTAAGTATTCAAGATCTATCCCAATCCCCAGGATACGCTTTAGCTCAAATAGGGAGGCTGGTGGCAATGTTGCCGCGCTTCGGAGATACCAATTAAGCTCTTTTAGAGTAATGTTGCATTGCTTGGCAATATCAACCATCTTGCCTGGCCAATTTGCGAGAAGCATTTTTATCAGTTCTGCAGTGTTATCGCTGTGTTCATATTCATCATCATCGCTCAGTTCGATATAGTCAGCGTTCGTGCCGCTCATTAACCACATGAAGTTGTCAATTGAATCTCTCTTGAAATAGCGAGGCCCGGATTCTGGTAGCGACTTTTCCCACGACGACAACCAATCCCCAGTTTGCCAATCGAGTTCGGTGTCATTGAGTGGTGCGCTCAAGGGATGAATTGGTTGCTGTAGCCATTGCATAATTTTAAATGCCTCTTTACCGCTGTGATAACTTGGCGCGATTCGGACATTTAGTAGATGATCATCTTTCGCATAACGAGATAAGGTATCAAAAGGTGTTTCTTGCGGTTGGGGCGGAGCCGAACTCGATGTCATGGAGATATATTGCGCACTTTCTTGCGCAGACCTTAGTGAGCCTGGGTGTGATCTATCATTAGGCGCAGTAACTTGCAGTTCTACGCCAAGTGGTTGCAGTGCTTCGGCAAGTAACGGGCAAGCTTCATGTAGATACTTGTTTACGCGCACAATATCTGGCAAGCCCCTTAACCCTTTGGCGAGCTCCCAAGCATTGGCCAAAAATCCTTTAATTGCAATTGGCGCGTCAATTGGTGCAAATGTCATCCAGCGAATGGGTAGGCCCGCGACTGTGAGACCGTAAAGTAAAATAGGGCTTAGTTGGTAACGCTTGGCGTCACTGACCGTCATTGGGTCAAGGAGTTTAACGATACCGTGCTTGGGATGAGCAAAAAGGTATTTCGCCGTTGCTACATAGAGATGATGAATACGCGGTTCTTTTTGCATCGAATAACACTCTTATTTGAGTTAGTTTTACTCGGCTCTAGTTTCGAAATTTGGAGATAACCGGTAGTGATTACTAACGTGGCCACATGTTGATGTTTGAAAGCTGTCTCCAGAAATATACTCCTGATAACGCTGCAGCAAAGAGTGACACTACAAACAAGCATAATGCCATGATAGGGCCAAGTAAATTAAATAGAGGGGTGTAACTGAGCGGTAGAGATCCAATCACAAAACACAGGCAGTACAGAGCAATATAGCTGTTATTCAAATCAAACTTGCTTGGAACGGCATTAGCCACGACTGAAGAAGTGAAATACATCCAGAAACCAAACCGCATCGGTTCATCAACGGCGAAATTATAAAGTGCAGACCAGTCAATGGCTGCTGGCGCCTGGAATAACCAATTAAGTATGCACACAACAGCATATCCGCCGAAAAGGGGGGCTATTCCGACGAATAAACGTAACACAGGGCTAATCAATGATGGTCGGTACTGGTACTGCACAAAGCCAAGTGTACCGTCAGGCTGTGGTGAGAAAAAGGATATTTTGGTAATAGTAAACCGAACCAGAATTGCAGTAAGAGCATGACTGAGTTCATGGACAAATACACCAGGGGCCGCATAAAGACGAAACAACAAACCACGCCCAATGGTGGAAAATACCCTGTCGCGCAATAGCGATAATAACGTTAAGGTTACCCCTAAACTAATTACGGCTAACCAGCCTTCATTTGCCATAAGTGGTTACTTAAGCTTAGTCAATACTGTTAGATATCTCCATCTCCCTAATGCTGTATGCATGGGCGATGTCGGCTCGTTCATCGGCGTTTTTTGCATCTGCCTCCAAGCGCTCAACCATCACCTCCAGAGTTTCCATTTGCTTGGCACGGCGTAAGCGCAATACATAGGTTTTCACTGTGTCACTAGCACTATTGAAGTTGAACATCTCACGTAACATTGTTTCGTCCCGAGCAAAAGATTTCCAAATGTAATTCTGGGGAAGACATTAACACCAAATGATAATTCCCAATATAACCGATGCCAAAATAGTTTGATTTAGACCATCATGCAAACTAGAGAGAATGAATAAGCAAGAGCACGGAGTACACCTGATAATTCCGTTAAACTCTGACACAGTTAATCTGACCTTTCCTTGGATATAACTTGTTTAACCCGCTTCACCGTCGAGGTGCTATTAAATGTCATTCTGGCGATTTTCTCTTGAGAGAGATTGCCTGCCTCTAACAGATCAATCACATATTGATACTGCTTGCGCCATTCCTCGCTGCCGACCTTGGTTGTTCCCTTGGGGCGCCCGAAACTGCTACCACTTTCTACAGTCTGCTTAATCCCTTTGCGTACCGCGTCTAATCGCTTGGGTTCGTAACGCCAACGCCCAGATGCAATAAAGCGCTCGTCCTTATCGAAGGGGGCTAAGTCATTGGCTGCGCGGGTGAATGCCGCCTTAAGCTGTTTCAACGCTGACGCATCGAGGCTCAGATATTCTTGATGCTTTCCTATCTCTCTCTTTGATAGCCGGTATCGATACAATACATACTGCTCCAGATAACCGCCGTTAGGGATTAACCGCAATACTTTGGCGCAGATGCCTTGGTTAAAGTGGGCTTTCATCTCGGATTCAACTTCAGCTAGTCTCACGTCTACCTCACGACGAGTCCGGCCCACCTTATAAATCACTTCACCATTGTCTAGGGTTAACTCAAATAAGTAGGTGGTGGCTACCATCAGCTGTTGTTGGCGCCAAGCCTCAATCTCAAAGTGTGCTCGATGTAGTTCGTTGTTAGCCACTAACTGCGATTTTCTATGTATCCGGGCTGTGAGTTGGCGGCGAAACCAGTTGCTGAATTTACTCAGCGATAGTTGGCCGGTGATGATTAACGCGGCATCGGTCAGTCGATATTTACCCGTGTAACTGTCGGTCTCAATAAGATTGTGCTTTAACAGATCACGAACATGCTTAGATTCATACCAAAATACTTCCCCAGGATGGGCTTCGGCGTAATTCTGTAAGACATTAACAAGGAAATCCGGCACGCAGAGGTGAAAGTGATCCCAGCCTGGTATTTGTGGCAGCTGTTGCAGTGACTCATGGCAAGTTTCGCCATCATGACGAAAGTGATGAATATTGACTAGCCCCTTTGCTGCGATCAACGGCACGGCACAAAAGGGGCAGGCGAGGTCAGTTTTACCACTCTTCACCGCATCGATACTAATTAATTCTCCGTCTGCGGCTTTTCCTATCGTTAGAAAGGCATTAGAAGGCATACTTAATTGAACCTATAGAATTTCCAATAAATATAGCTCAAATAAGTATGGTGTCCAATGCCAATGAATAGGTCATTAAGAGTGACGTTGAATAATAAAGCTACGAATGTACAATGAGTTATCTTTATTCGTAAGGGATAGTTATGTACAAACTGAAGCAAGAAGTGCCAGTTTCACATGCCCTAGATTTTGCTGATGTGAGCGATGCATTGATCCACATGGAGCGCCACGCTGACCAAATACAAGAAATTTCAAAAAATGCCACAGATAACGCTGCGATGGTCGTATCTGCAGCTACAGATATTGATGCAGATATTGGCAGTATTATTAGCAGCTATTTTTTTGCTAGTCAGAATCACTCTGAAGAGGAATACAACAGACATTGTTTATTTGATGAATTACTAATCGAATCTACAGTAATGAGTTACAACACAAAGCGTGATATTTTATTGAAAATCCTCAATGTAACCTCATATTGCACCGGTAAGAAGAAGGCTAATTTACAGGAGGACTTGAAGAAAATTCAGGAATGGCGAAATGCCGTTGCTCATGGCACGTTTCAAATGATGGTAAAGACCTTTGAGGTTCATTTAAATTACCAATCAGGGGGAGAAAAAGTCCTACTGCTCTCCGATGAGTTCTGGATGAATGTTGACCAAACAATTGAAAGAACCAAGTCAACTCTGTCTCAGATAGAGACCTGTATTCTTAAAGAGCGTGGCTGTTATCAAAAGACAGGTGATGATCCTGAATTTGATAAAGAGTTGGAACTCGAGTACCAATCAATTAATAACCAATTAACTGAACGATTTGATGAAGGATGGAAGTAAATATTGACCTTATCTCCCAACATACAAAGATTTATACAGCGGTATCCTCACAGCATTTCTAACATTCACAACATACCAATAATTAGAAAAAAACCAGACTATCAACGTCCTAACTCGAATTTGGCGGAAATTTCCAAAATCACGGCGCACCTAGGCTTTTCTAAAATATCTCTTACATTTTCTTGAATAAGGCCATCGCCACTCGATATGCACAATTAATTATCTATCCAGGTACTCGGGAGGTGGGGGTGTACGCCTATCTTTGTTAGTCAACAACATTGCATGATGGACTAAATAGGATTACAGTAAGACAATAACAGAAATACTTTAAGGTAATGACTTTGTGTATTCTATCGGTTAATTATGAAGTGATCCAATCCACATTGTTGCAGCTCAATCACCTGCTGGATTCGAATACCCCTGTTCGTGCCAGCGTTACCCCTGTCCCGCCCGTACTCAGAACAGTTGAGAAGGAACGTGAGCCGGTGACGGTTATCTCGGTTAGCGAAATACTAGGGCAGGCGGCAGTATCGAAAGCCAAGCTCGCCTATGGTGACTTACACATTCATCCTGATTACTCGCAGCGGTCAGCTCGCAGAACACCTGGGGTGCTCTGGTACTCCACATCGCCGTTAGTCACTAACAAAGTTATGGATGTCATTGCCCGGATTAACGTGGCGAAAGCGGCTATCGAGAAGGAAATCACCACTCAGTACAGCGCCCGTGCAGACAGATTTGAGAAACTACGCGAGGTTTGCCCTGGTGTCATGGCGTTACATCTCTATCGCCAAATCCGCTGCTTTAACGAGCCAATGACCTCGGCGCGGTTCAGTTGGTTGCGAAAGGATGTGGTGTCGAAGGTCGATAAGGCCAAATTGCTTGAGCGAATTAACGCGGATATTAAGCGCCTAGGTGATGAATGCCCAAGTCAGCTATTTCTGTTAAAGGAGAACATCGTAAGCACCCCAGAAGCGATGATTCGGGCGCGTCGGGATATTCAGCCGCAGCCTGTGGCCAATCTCATGATAAAGGGTGAAGTTAAAACCGTCACCGCCACCATGCCACTTATCGTACTGCAAAGTGTGCCATTAGAGATTAAGCCGCTAACCACGTTTGAGGCTTCGATTAAACGCGGTACTCGTGCCGATAAGCTACTGACAACAATACTGGGGTCATTTAATGGATCCATCTATGAAGCGCGGGTTTAAAAGCCGCAAACGGAGAGTAATTAGGTCAATTTTTGCGTAATTCCCATGACGTAATACAGTGCGTAAAGCAATGTAATTTGAAGGCTTATGAATGAACAGTTACGAAGAGCAGCTTAAATCCGTCTTTCACACATCGCAGATGCACTTGTATATGACTTGTGCTGAGTCAGACCGATTTGTGCCAATGCAACGCCGCAATGAGATCCTGATAAAAAGGTTAAAGCCTTTTGTGGATGACAAGTCATACCGTGAAATCAAGAGTCATATTAAGCGTGTTATCCAGCTTGGTCGCAAAGGGCAGGATATGGAGGCCTGCATCAATCAAATGCTATCAGCAATCAATAGCTCCAGCGTGAAATACGATAGGATGATGGCGTTGGCTGAATGGTTAGTTACTGCGATAGAGGTTATCGAAACGCCGATTCAATTCCGAACCAGCGAGCAACCAGTAACAGTGGACCACAATGTCTGTGAGATCCGCTTTAATCGCTTAGAGATTGAAAATTGCTTTAATGAAGAAGGCCAACAAATTGCTCCGATGATAATTAACTATCGCTACACTTCAGAGGACAATTTAATTGCACTTAAGAAGGTGTTTAACTCAGATTATCAATTGATTGAATGTATGGTTTTAACAAACAACACTGCCAACTTATTTGTCATCGATAGCGCTCATTGGATGGATGCTCAATAGTGCTCAAATAGCTGAAAGGTACTCTCGCTATGATTCAATTATCCACTCTCACCTTACATGATATTGTACGCAACTTATCCGGCTTAGGCTTCTTTTGGGCGTTGTGGATGATGTTCCCTTATCGACATAATCACGCAATACCTCTACTCCGGTCTGGCGCCGCTATCGCTTTGATGGCGGCTGGGTTGTATATGCTAAGTGATAAAGGGCTTATTGAGTTTCACACCCCTGCTTTTCTGGCGCTGGCCACATTACTGGTCACAACTAAAATGGATAATACCAATACATTTCCGGCGATGGTTATTCAGAACGTGTTTCTTGGTAGCACGTTAATTTCGTTATTTATTTATGGCATTGGAACCGTAATTACCACCTGCACTTCGGCGGCGATTTTCTTGTATATCCTCAACAAAGCAATGCCGGAAGATATTCACAATCAATATAGAGCGTGATAATGTCAATCTGTGTACAGTATTGGACGTAACTCTATGAATCCTTCTATCCTGCCAGACAGAGCCCTTAACGCGAGCGAGCTGTTTAATCAACGTGTCCTGAACGACCCCTCTACGTCGAAATGGGTGAGGGAACAGTGGGGGAACCTGTCGAAGCGTGATGTTGTTGATGCGCTGAATGACTTGGAAATTCTACAGTTGATGCTGACCAATAAATTGCATGGACTAAGCCAATGATTATCGCCAATAAAAATGGCTGGATCATACCCGTCGAGCTCAAGGTTTAGACTCCGAAATACTGGGATGTTAAGCCTTACGATGAACCAAACACCCGTCGAATGTGGAAAAGCGATAGAAAATGTCAGGTATTTACAGACGTAAAATCCGCGGAAGCCTTTGTGCTTTCCTGAAACACTTAAATCGCTGGCAATACCTGCAAGGAAATGAAAATTGAAAATAAATCTCAGAGAGCTTAATGCTCTTCAACTCGCCCCTCTCAGCGATGCGGTTTTAGTAAACCTAACTGAATTAGCATTGGAAAGAGGCTGGGTTATCGATAAGGGCCACATTACCTATGAAACGGTGCCATACGACCTTATTGTGGGACACGAACAAGGGATGATTCCTGCGGTTTCCTGGGGAAACCTGTTAAATGGTCACCATACTTCTATGGGGCATTATTTGGGGATTTTAGAAGATAGACCCAATTTTTTTACGGACCAACTTTGGCCCAAAGTGGGGTCCGCTTGGAAAACGGAAAATATCCTACGTTAAGGCCGTTTCTTAAGCAGACATGACAGGCAGCTCTGAGCGAAAAGCGGTCTTTCAGATCAAAAGCTCACAAGTAAAACGAATCTCTGCTTTGCCTTATTTGCGGACATTCGATTTTTCGTGAACCCAGAGCGTATCCTCTAATCAGGAGGCCAATTTCAGTGTGGCACTACACTTTACTTCCTCAATGGATCGCAGACACAGACTGTACAACCTCTTTTGCGCCTTTTTCTATATCCAAAATTATGCTGGAAAGGAGAGCAATTTTCTCACCATTTTGACCACTGAGACCATCGATAGAATTAATGGCTTGCATAACCTGACTAGTTACTTCCAGATTTCTTGCAACAACACTTGATATCTCATCAGTCGCTGAGCTTGTTCTTGAAGCGAGCGATCGGACTTCATCTGCGACAACAGCAAATCCACGTCCAGCCTCGCCAGCACGAGCTGCTTCGATAGCTGCATTTAGAGCAAGCAAGTTGGTCTGCTCTGCTACGCTACGAATGATATTGACCATACTAGAGATTTCTTTTGCTTGGTCACTTAATCGTTGAATAACTTGATTAGTAGTTAAAACTGTTTCGGATATCTCGCTTGCTAAATCTAAAGAGGATTCAATATGACTCTTCCCTTGTTCAGCGATATTAAAGGTTTGAAGCGCTGTTTCGTGAGCAACCTGGGCAGCTTTTTTTGCCCTCATTGCCTGCATAACACGATCTGTAATTGCAGTCGCAAATTTGATAACTTTGATGACTTTGCCGTCATTATCTTTTATAGGGTTATAACTCGCCTCTAACCATATATCATTACCTCTGGCATCATATCGCTTAAACTTACCAGAGCTGAGTTTACCCACAGCCAGGTCTTTCCAGAACTCTGGATTTTCTCTATAAAAACTGTCATCACAAAACATCTTATGGTGTCTGCCTACGATCTCCGACAGTTGATATCCCATAGCTTGAAGGAAGTTTTTATTTGCATTAACGATCTCACCACCAGGAGTGAATTCAATAATAGCCATAGCTTTATCTAGGGCGTGATATATCGCGTTTTGGTCCGTTAACTTTAATGTCTGCTCAGTTACGTCTGAGGCAATTTTGATCACGCTTGATACTTTCCCTGTGCCACTATGAACGGGAAAATAAGTCGCCTCTAACCAAATAGATTTTCCAAGCTTTGTTTTTCTGTTGAATGAGCCATGCTTCGCTCTGCCTGAGGCAAGCTCAGACCAAAAGTTCTTGTACTCATAGCTTGCGGAATATTTGGGATCACAAAAAATTGAATGATGCTTGCCAACAATTTCCGATAGTGAATACCCAACAGTGTGCAGAAATAAATCGTTTGCATCCTGAATATGACCATCAGGGGAGAATTGTATAAACGCAACACTGCCTCTGATTGAGGCAATCACCGAGGTAGCCTCTGACAAAGCTGTACTCAGCCTTTCGTTTTCCTGTTTGATTTTTTTGTTGAACATCGCAGTCATCTGTACGATTGAAAATGTAACAAATTATACCTGAATAGAATGAATTCGAGATGAATTTTCGACAATTACCAAATTTATCAGATATTTGTCTATTTAATCAACGATTTGGCATTTAATGCTGTTTAATAACGACATAAAGGAAGTGGAGGGGCATAGTTAAGGCAGCTGAGTAACTGGCCTATTGGTAAAAAATATCAGAAAACTTCGGTCTATGATGGTCCGCTTTCAGTGAAAAGCGCCGATTTTGTCGAATCTCAGTGAATTTCCGCTTTTGGCACTGAGCAGACTGTCAACGCTGGAATCTTGGGTCTGGGATTATTGCTTACCTGCCTTTACCCGAAGAATTGTTTGCCGGGTGGTATTAAACTCCCGGGCAATGGCGCTGATACTGACCCCGGTGTTAATGCGTTCAATCACAGAAAGTTGCTGTTCTTCATTCAGTGTGGAAGGACGGCCAAACCGCTTTCCTGCCGCTTTTGCCCTCGCAATACCTGAATGTGTGCGCTCAAGCAACAGATCCCGCTCAAATTCCGCCACCGCTGAAATAACCTGCATAGTCATTCTCCCGGCAGCACTTGTCAGATCAACACCTCCGAGCGCAAGGCAGTGAACTCGAATATCTGACGCAGCCAGTTGCTCAACTGTTTTTCTTATATCCATGGCATTACGCCCAAGACGGTCCAGCTTGGTGACAATCAGCACGTCGCCATTTTCCATGCGATCAAGCAGTCGGGTGAAGCCTGGTCGTTCACCGGCGGCAACCGAACCGCTGATATGTTCTTCAATCAGTCGCTGGGGCCGGACGGTAAAACCGGCAGCCTCGATTTCTCTGCTCTGATTTTCGGTGGTCTGATCCAGGGTAGAGACCCGGCAGTAAGCAAAAACACGTGACATAGTGATATTTTATGTACGAAATGGATGTACGAATCATAACGCATGTACGAAATGAATTTCACTTACTTTCGGACAGATTTGCAGAGTAGTGTACGAAACCGACCGGTTTCGGTCAGGGCAAGAAATAACGTAAATAAACTATATGCAGAGGAAGCATTTATGCCACGGAGACAAATACTCAGTAGTGAAGAAAAAGAACGCTTGTTGGTTGTGCCGGAAGATGACGTTCTTCTGACGCGCATGTGCTTTTTGAACGAACATGACCTCGCGCTTATTAATAAACATCGCAGACCAGCTAACCGCCTGGGCTTTGCTGTTTTACTTTGCTATTTGCGAGGGCCAGGATTTCCACCCGACAATAATGAGTCCCCTCACTACGGGGTTGTTTCCCGGCTTGCGGCTCATTTGAAACTTCAGCCTGATCTGTGGGCAGAGTATGCATCAAGAGAGGTCACCCGCTGGGAACATCTGGCTGAACTCTACCGCTACCTTGAATTATCCCCCTTCAGCCGGGCGCTGCAAAAAAACTGTATTCGCCACCTTTATCCCCACGCCATGCGGACAGACAGAGGTTTTTTACTTGCGGAAGAAATGCTCTCCTGGCTCCACAGTAATAAGATTATTTTCCCCTCTGTTGAGGTGATCGAACGAACCCTTGCTGAAGCAACAACGCTTGCTGACAGAGCGGTTTTTTCTGCGCTGACCGAGCAGCTTGAACCGGGGCAAAAAGCGGCACTGGACCGCCTGCTGGTATCTGAGGGTGAACAACCTTCACGGCTGGCCTGGTTGCTTCAGCCTCCGGGAAAAATAAACGGCAAAAATGTCCTGCAACATATCGACAGGTTAAATGCGATAGAGTCGCTGGCACTGCCTGACGGTATTGCGCTTTCCGTGCATCAGAACCGGCTCCTGAAACTCGCACGCGAAGGCAGGAAAATGAGTAGCCGGGACCTGGCAAAATTCACGGATGTTCGCCGTTATGCCTCGCTGGTTTGTATCATATCGGAAGCCAGAGCCACCCTGACTGATGAAGTTATTGATCTGCACGAGCGTATTCTGGGCAGTCTGTTCAGCAGGGCAAAACGCACTCAGGCCGAGCGGCTCCAGCAAACGGGAAAGCTGATTCAGAGTAAACTGAAGCAATACGTTACCGTCGGGCAGGCCTTACTTAACGCCAGAGAGTCTGGGGAAGATCCCTGGACCGCAATAGAAGACGTGCTTCCCTGGCAGGAATTCATCAACAGCGTGGAAGAGACGCGGTTCCTGTCACGTAAGGACAACTTCGATCCGTTGCATCTGATCACAGAAAAATACAGTACGCTGCGTAAATACGCGCCCCGGATGCTGTCAGCGTTGCAGTTCAGGGCTGCTCCCGCTGCAATGCAGCTCGGTGACGCGCTGGATACCGTCAAAGAGATGTATCGAAAGCAACTCCGAAAAGTACCACCTTCCGCACCAATCGGTTTCATCCCGGAAAGCTGGAGAAAAGTTGTGATTACCCCCACCGGCATTGACCGAAAATATTACGAATTTTGCGTGCTGAATGAGCTGAAGGGAGCATTACGTTCTGGCGATATCTGGGTAAAGGGATCACGCCGTTACAGGAATTTCGATGATTATCTGATCCCGTCCGGCGATTTTGAAAAATCACTCAAGGATAACCAGTTACCCCTTGCTGTTCCGGGCGATTGCCATGAATACATTGAGAGCCGTTTGACGCTTCTGGCATCGCGCCTGGAGGAAGTTAATGCAATGGCGCTGGCCGGTGATTTACCCGATGTTGATATATCGGATAAAGGCGTGAAAATTACCCCGCTGGATAATAGTGTTCCTTCAACAGCATCCCCTTTTGGCGATCTGGTTTACGGCATGCTACCTCATCCTAAAATTACTGAAATGCTGGATGAAGTGGACGGCTGGACTGGTTTTACCCGCCATTTCACCCATCTCAAGAACAATCACATCAGACCTAAAGACAGAAAGTTGTTACTGACCACCATTCTTGCCGATGGGATCAACCTTGGGCTGACAAAAATGGCCGAATCCTGTCCGGGAACGACAAAATCGTCACTCGAGGGCATTCAGGCCTGGTACATCAGGGATGAAACCTATTCAGCCGCGCTGGCCGAGTTGGTTAATGCGCAGAAAAAGCGGCCTCTGGCAGCATTCTGGGGCGATGGAACAACGTCATCGTCTGACGGACAGAACTTTCGGGTGGGGAGTCACGGGCGTTATGCGGGTCAGGTCAATCTGAAATACGGTCAGGAGCCAGGCGTGCAAATTTATACACATATTTCGGACCAGTACAGCCCGTTTTACACCAAAGTCATCAGCCGTGTTCGGGATTCAACACACGTACTTGATGGTCTGCTGTATCACGAAACCGATCTGGAAATTACAGAGCATTATACTGACACCGCAGGTTTCACTGAGCATGTTTTCGCGCTAATGCATCTGCTCGGATTCGCTTTTGCGCCAAGGATCCGGGATCTTCATGACAAGCGGCTGTTTATTCATGGGAAAGCTGAGTTGTATCCGGGGCTTCAGTCAATCATCTCCTCAACCAGCCTGAATCTGAAGGAAATTGAAACCCACTGGCATGAGGTACTGCGTCTGGCAAGTTCTATAAAGCAGGGAACGGTAACAGCATCACTGATGATGAAAAAGCTGGCCAGCTATCCTAAACAGAATGGTCTGGCAAAGGCTCTGAGGGAGGTTGGCCGCATAGAAAGGTCATTGTTTATGTTGGACTGGTTCCGGGATCCTTCGCTGCGTCGACGAGTACAGGCTGGGTTGAATAAAGGTGAGGCCCGTAATGCCCTTGCGCGAGCAGTCTTTATGCACCGGCTGGGGGAAATCAGAGATCGGGGACTGGAAAACCAGAGTTACCGGGCAAGTGGGTTGACATTGCTGACTGCGGCGATCTCGCTGTGGAATACGGTCTATATAGAAAGAGCGGTAGATTCATTGAGACGGAAAGGGATCGCGATTAATGAGCAACTGATTACCCATCTGTCACCGCTGGGATGGGAACATATCAACCTGAGCGGGGATTACGTCTGGAGAACAAACCTCAAACTGGGACAGGGTAAATACCGCGCATTACGCTCAGTGAATAGTAGTCTGTACAAAAAACAGGCTTAGCGTAGGATATTTTCCGTTTTCCAAGCGGACCCCAAAGTTGGCGTTTCACTCGCAAAGCTGGAAGGTAAGTATTACTTGGTTGGTGGTAAACACCGAGTCACTATCAATTACTTCCTCCGACATTTCAACCCCGAGACATTCAACCATTCAATCGTGATCCCGAATGTCAAAGTCCAGCATTACACACTTAAATAAAATGAGGCATTAACATGCAAATAGGCCAAAAATATTTAGCGGTGTCTCCTGCTACATCCTTCGATGACATTGATGGCAGTTTAGTGGAATTTCCCGAGAAACGGCTCCAATTAGAGGTGCTTCCAAAGCCAAAGAAAGTGCTGGTGGATGACGGTGAAATCTCCACGATTGAGCCCCTACCAGCACACCTTAAGTCGGAAGATTGGTATTTTGTTCGCAATTTAGACACGGGCCGTAGGCATTGGTTTACACCGCTTGACTATAAGTTGACGTTACTTGAATAAATCATAGAGTCATCGATACCGATACTTGCCTTTAGGTGGATGTGGAGTTTGAGCCGCAATCTCCGATTTTCTTTTCACACTTAGATGGTCATTACACTTAGGGCAGTAGTTGAGTAACGCACTGCCTTCAAAGTCCAACTGACAAAAAACGCAGCGATATATAGCGACTACGTTCAACCTGTCCATTTTGGCAATCTGCTCTTTAATCCGATCACGGGTAGTCTTGGTTTGTTCCTGAACTTGTTGCGGTTCCTGAACAGCTGGAGCTTTAGCCTGTTGATGCTCAAACCACGCATTGCGCCTTGGATTGTAAATCCAATGCTTGCCCTTAATGGACGTTTCAAGCCATTCGCGCAGTAGTGTTTGAGCTGATTTTAGTTTGTAAAACTCATTAAATATCTTTGAGAAAGGAATCAAATCAAGTCCTAGTACCGCCGTGTGCTGATCTCTTGATAGGTTGTTATATATCGGCGCGGGGCGACCAGGATGGCTAATGTATAGGCATAGCTTGCGACCTGAGACCGTAAAGATTAAGTCAAAAATAATATCCTGCTCATAACTATCAGGCGTTATGTCCTTGGGTTCCACCGTGATTGGCAAACTTTTGGTAATGACGTGCGTTTGGCCGTGATGGTCAATCTCGAGAGGTGGCAACATTAACAAGCCTGTCCCCTGCAGCAGCTGCTTCAGCATGTAGCGTACTGAAACATAAAACGAGTATTTGCAGGCCTCTATATCTTCCTTACTCGCACCTTTGGAGTCATGGGCAAAGTGGGACGCATTAACGTCACCCTGCCGTGCGATTAAGGCAATACCGCATGATGGGCAAGTACAATCACAGGATTTACCCCGCGTTGCGTCCTCTGCATCTATATACACGCCATCACTACGAAGGCCGAAGGGGATTAGATTCATAAGGTAAGCTACTTACAAAGTTTTAAGCCTTCTTGAAGGATCGGTCCGATATTAACGCGGGATACACCCATTTCATCCTGAACTTGTCGAAGAGTTTTATTTTCCTTTTTAGCTATTGCCTTTTGGTATTCCAATAAAGAACTATCCTCTTTCCAAATTGGCTCAATAGCAGCATAACCCTTGCTTTGGGCAACACCGTTTACCGCATATTCCTTATCATTTGCGATAAAAATCACTGCCTGTTCGTAGCAGCCAAGTTCTCCGCTTTCGACAGTAAACGGCCAACTTTCCCCATAACTACTTTGATGAATTTCTTTAGCGTTTAAAGTTGGGCTCAATGCCAGTAGTGAGATAATAATCGCTTTTTTCACAGTTCACTTCCCTGTTTTAAATTGTTTAACTTACTAATATTAAGTCAATAATTGTCAGGTTCATATAGAAATGAAGGTAGAATCTGACTACCGTCTTTCTGCCAACATCTTGGCCATCGCACTTTCTTTTGCCTTAATGTCTTTGCCGTACCGCAATACCATCATTGGGCTTTTCCAACGGCCGTTCTCTTGGATTTGGGCTATCGAATAGCCCGCGGCAAGTAAGTCCTGTGCGGCGCCAATCCTGGCACTATGCCCAGACCAAGCAGAATGACGGTCGATTGCTAAACTCTCGAATGCCCACAGAAATACTCGGTCCACTGTACGGGTGTTCATCGGCTTGGCTTGAACCGAGACTTTATTGCTCCGGCCAATCGGCTGAAACAAGTAGTCTTCCTTAGTCAGCCCAGCACCTTGGATGTACCTCTGAATCAATTTGAAGCCTAGCGGCGTAATGTTCACAACCTCTTCTTCACCCGAGTCATTGGTTTTGGTGTAAGGCACTGACAACACATAATCGCCTTCAAAGGTGGACTTGAGATGGCCTACTTTGATCCGAAGCAGCTCTGATTCACGAAGCAACGATTCATAGGCGATGTTCAGCAACGCCAAATTGCGCTTGTCTAATAACCTCTCACTTTCGCCATACGATTCTATGAGCATCTGCAGGTGATGAAGTCTAAAAGGCGTTGCCTGCTCTTGCGCTAAGCCGCCTGACTCGAGCTTTACTATTCTGATTTCATTCTGCTTGTCTTGCACGGTCTTACTGCTCACAGGGGACAGCAAACCACACTCCACATGGAAACTGTTAATCGCCCAAGCATATTGAGATAAGGTAGTGTATGACGACGCCTGGTAGTACTCAATAAATGTGGCCACTACCTCGGGGGTCGCAGGCAACGGGGTAAGGTTATTTGTAAGACACCAACTTTCAAACTTAGCCCACCGGCTCATTAGTGCTCGCCATGTATTAGCCCTGCGGGTACGGTGGCCATTCTCAAGAAAGTGCTTGAGTTTTGCCTGAGTAATCTCCCGAATGCGGAGCTTGTCTGCATCGGTTAAGTGAGCCAGAGGCTTTGACAATAGCGCCTGTAGCTCGTCAGTAGAGCGCTGATAGCTGTCTTTTAACGAATCGTTAAGCGTTGACGGAGGTTCGCCGTAGGACAGTGCAACGCTGTGATTATTCGTGGTTAATAAGCTCACCTAATGCCTCCCTGTCTGCTGAAAAAGCGGGGTGTTCGTCCTTGTAAAAACTCAGTAATTCATCAATCGCAGCATCCACGGATTTGGCGCCAATCGTATCCTTGAAAAGAACTAGCTTGTCGTATTGGGTCTTGCTGATCACAGGTCGAGTCGTCTTTTGAACCCGCTCGATTTGAGAGATGCGCCGACGTACCAGCTTCCAGCCAGTATCCGAGAATATGGAATTAAGACAGACATTCAATGAATGCAGCGCGGTTTCCTGTGGTAACGGCTTGGATTTGGTGGGTTCGGTTTCTCGCATTAACTGACGGAATGACACAGTGAGGGTCGGAGTGCCATCTAAGAACTGCGAAGTAAACCACTCGGTTTTCTCTATCTGGTTGAGAGTGTTACCGATCATGCGCGAGAGTAAATCACGTACTTGTGGGCTCGCAGCTTCACTTGCAGCTAACAGTCTTAATGTGCGTCCCTTGGGTCGCGAACTGACGTCAGAGGGGAGGGCGTGATACGTCCAAGCTGGGCCTAATGAGTCAGATTTGAGTGGGGAGGTAGTGTCATTCATTTTAGTATGGTGTCTCTACACTAATATTTATATTTTTAGTATAGAGACGCGCACTAATTAAATCAAACAACTTGAGTTAGATTTCTGAGCTGCCTACCCATTGAGGTAATACACCGTTAAGTAGATACGCATTCCATGCTTGACCACCTGCCAATGCATCACAGTCCAGCTCTTCAAGGCTGTCATGAGTCCATCCACCTTGCGGCGCTGGTACAATAGCTATTTGTGTGCCATCTAAGTCCTGAATTTGGAGATCACATTCAACAAGTGCCCCTGTCAAAAAATCTGTTTCATTCGGGCTTGATGGTCGGGTGATGATGCCAGAGACGCTTTTTGATAGCTGTTGGCTCACCACCTTCCAGACCCGTGGATTGCTTTGCAAGGCACTAACAATCTTATCCAGCATAGGGATGGCCCCTTGAAGTAGAGCTAAGTCAACCGAGTTAATTGGTTCGAAGTCGCCGGACTTGATAGCCTCGATGTCCTCGACGTAGAAATTGGAACCATCCTCAATACCGTTACCTTGGCCAAGGTTAATGCCATAGGTGAACACGATGGGGGCGTGGTCGCTATCGGTCAGGACCTCGGCGTTGACCATCACTGCGAGTTCGAGTTTAACCTGGGGGTTAGGCGTATCGACGTAAAAGCTGTATTCCTGATAGTAGCTATCTGCGTCGCCGTTGTCCTCTAGGAACGGCAGGGGAGCTAACAAACTGGTCGCTTGGTCAAGGTAATTACTTGGGCTAATTTGCATCTTATTCTCTCAGTTATGAATGTGAGATCATCATTGCATGGGTTCAATTTCTGGCAAATTTTGTATAAATTCAACAGGATTTTGATATTACAACCTTGCTTCAATCATGTCGCAACCGGCATTGATTCACCGCTCAGGCCAAATCGTTTAATCCCCGCGCTAATGCTATACCCGCTCCATTGCTTGCCGTTTGTATCCCAGAAAGCAACGCATCCGGAGGGTGAGCACTCAATAAACGCAATCTCGCATGGATCGTCAAATGTGGCATCCTGACACGCTCCAGCAAGCCAAGGGCGCACCCAATCCCCAACGCTAACGACGTGATGCAGCTCTTGTATTGGGAGAGAATCGGTAAACGTCCTCACAACCGTTTGGGGCAATCTTGAGCGCTGCCTAGCTAAATCAATTTCATTTACGAGAAGCCGCTTTAACTGGCTACGCTGACTTAATATCCCGCCTGTAGCTGGGACGATTTGGCTAAATCTGCCAACTGCTTGACCAGCTAACTCAGAAAAGGCCTTTTGATACCGTTTTGGCACTATGAGGTATAGAGGGGCGTCGTAGTTCATGGATTGGATATGGCGCTGAGCTTTGCTAACCAGAACTTTGTTAGCACCTAACATCGATACCCGTTCATCAGTCATAACCTGTTCGTAGGGCTCAATCAGCTCCGATGCGTGGATTAACCCATGCTTGGCGCTAAGGAAAAATAGGTTGAAAACCTGCGATAACTCTACTTGTGACCATTGCTTCACGATACTCAGATACCCCGTGCCTTGGTACAAATCAAAGGCGAGGGCGCGGTGGGGCAGCTTATTCTCACTACAGGGCAAAATTAGCGTCGGCTTCAACGAAACCAGCTCTTGCTGTAACGCATAGAATTGGCCTGCAACCGCTTGAGTAGTCCCCAATAATTCCATTAAAAATCACTCCCCAAATGATTCATACCAAAGTCATGGTCAATGTCGTGACCGCTATAGATGCCTGAATGAGTCAAGTCAGCTCCTAAAGGATTACCTGCCACATCCAAAGCGCCGTTCAGCGTAAGCAACCCTGTAGCTGGATTGATAAGATAATCATGGTAAGCGCCCGTTCTACGATTAAAACCAGCCGTATCATCATCAACATCATCACATCCATCTTGGTATTGAATAGCCACACATGGGATCGTACTTGGGATGATATTAAGCGGTGCTGCACGAGGAATTGCCGCTGGTAATGGGTTACCTTTGTTGAGCAAAACAATTAGGCCAGCGACGAACACAAACACACCTATAACCAAATATGCAGCAAACATTGTCACCTCTAACAACTGAATTTCTCATCTGAGTAAAGGATCTCACAAATGCAAAACGGCGCAAAAATTGTACTTTGCGCCGTCTGAATGGGAGGGATTAAGCAGCCATCAAAAGGTTTTGATAGTTATGCGTCAACGATAACGAATGGCCAAACATTTCAGTAACTTCCACGACATGAGATGCTGGAACCTCCATTTCAGCCGCCGCTTCTTCTGCGCTACGAACCCAGCCAAACAACTTACCAGCCACTACATTTAACTTGAGCGCCAACTTAGGGTTCATCTTAATATGCAGGTTACCGTTAAGGAACGCACGAACTGAGAACAGTACCTCGCTAGAGCCGTTAGATTGTATGTATCTAAAGTCGTGGGCTTTGTTGCTGGCCCATTTGAACTCATAAGCCTTTGGTGTGCCGCGTGTATCGAAACCAAGATTACCAGCGATGGTGACCAAATCAGTGATAAATTCGATTGCACGACAAGACAGACCGCATTGGTTGTAATAGCTGTTATAGTCGTAACCATTGACGATGCCGCCAACATTTTCCATTACACAACGGTAGTCGAGTCTAAAATGAGAGATTTGACCATTCTTTAGAAGCTCCCGATAACGCCATCGGTCGTATTTGAAGGTGCGTTGGTTACTAATATAATTCACCACGTTTGCAGCTTGGCTCATGGATAGGTAGAAATCTTTGAACTGATCATCTTGAAGCGCATCAGCATGTTTTATTGCCCATTGGGCTATCGCGTATGCGTTCTCAGCGGTGAAATCGACGCTAACGTGACGCTCCAACAGTTCTAATAACGCTTTACGATTAGATGATGTCAGGCGAGAAGTCAGGGCATCAAATTTCGCGAATAACTCCTTCCAAAACAAACTCTTTAGGCTCTTGATTTTGAGTTTGAGACTTTCCAGAACCGAAGATTTAGATACTTCCAGTTCTCTCAGTAAATCAGGGTCAATTTCAGCGAGTGCTGAATAAGTACCCATTAGCTTGGCCATCTGGTGATCGTAAAGCGATTGCATAGCCTTAACCATGTCACCACCTGGCACCAATTCATTGAGCTTTTGCTGAGTAGAATCGGATGGCCCTCTGAATTTTGCAGAATAATCACTTTCAGCCAAATCTAGGTCAAAGTTAGCGTCAAAGAACGCTTTGAAGGGGTCTACCTTGCATTGATGATGGTTTTTATACCCTAAATTCACCCGAATAATGTCAACCGGCACTGAATAACGGGTTTCGCGATCACAATCATTTTGGAAATCGAATGTGCCAATGACCTCAGCTTCGGCTTCACGTACTTTAATCGCGATTTCAATATCTCGACTGCCAGACCAACGCTGTGGCAATACCAGATAGCACACTTCGGCATTCGCCTCGGTGATGATGCGGGTTGCCCATTGCTCAAAGGCTGAATATGGAGGATTAGAGAAAATGACTCCAACTGGCTTATCCACAAGGGTTTGCTGATTAAAGTCAGTGCCAATAACCAGCACTTTTTTATCGAGCTGGCTGCAATGGACTAGGCTCTTTTCAATGGCGTACAGGTTGTAAAATGGTGGGCTCATTTCGCCGCGACGATCTTCAAGTGGCATGTTAAGGGCGCTTAAAACTCGGCCATCTCCGGCGCCAATATCAAGCAAGGATGACTCTCTGTTGTAAGACTCTAAGAACTTAGACTCAACCAAGTCGCGTCGAACTACATCAATGATATGCTCAGACGAAGGATACCACTCAAAATCCTGCTCTTCCGCCTTCAAGTGCCTTACACGTTGTGCGGTTGAAAAGTTTAACTCACCTTGTTCGGCTAACATGACGGAATGAGACATTTTGAACACCCTCTTAAGTTTCGATGTTCAAACTATCTCACGCTTTAAAAATCACGCAAACTTTGACATTGATATAGCGTCACTATACTAAATAATTATAGTTTAGTGCGTAACACACACTAATGAACCATGAGAAATCACGGTTAACGCCTGACAAACATACAAGGTTCGAGTCAAATAGGGTTAGATTGGGTAAAAACAAGCACAAAATCATCCATACCACCTAGTTTAATATGGTGACACCACACTAATACATCATGGCACCAACACCGCACGAACCCCTCTGTATTGTTTAGTATAATGACATCACACTAATAGAGTTTTCGGCTGGCGGATACTCGTGTCCGATAACTGTAATTATCGGACGCGAGTAAAAACAGACGGGCAGGGGCAAGCATTGACTCCGCGGGTGTACTGGTATCGATTGCTGAGCTTCAGATCCCACATCATGAAACAGAGAGCGCTTATTGTCTTTTAGCTGTATTGAAAAGACGAATCTAATAAAAGAGTAATAAATCAGTGACGGATCAGAAAAATGCCTAATTATAAGGAACATCGTCAAGAACTATTAACCAATTTAACAATGTATAATCCGGCCCTGCAGAGTATCATTCGCTTTATGGAATTTTATTTTCAACATGGTATTTTGCTGCGCAAAATAGAACGCTCTGTTTATTTATTCTGATAAATAAAAGACTTTTCATCCTCACTGTTTAACAGGCTATGTGCACGGCTTAGGAGGAGTTATTTATGTACATATATGCTATGAGTATTGATTTTAAGGACTTCTACAATACATATGGTCCAATAACAACATGTATTATATTGGAGCGTTTATTAATAACATGAATTTTAATGTGTAATCAGTAGTCCTTCACTGCTAAAAGATTGCTTCGTGTTTAAGTTAACTTACGTGAATAAAGTAATAATAAAAATTTGTTCCAGTCACTGTAATATTCTTCAATAATGAGCTAGCTAATGATGATCGTTAGCTACAATCCGGTATGATGTGATTAAGTTGGCTTACTCAAGCTCGATATACCAGAAATCTCTATAAGAGAAACTGTTGCACTTACTTCAGCTCAGATTAATGGACAGTATTTATTTTGATAAAGTAACAAAATCAAGTTTTTGAAACGGAATGATGATACGTTAAGATCTTGTATGTGAGTATTTTTTTTAAAAATGCTGCATTTACTTAAAACTTTGTACAGAGCCTGTACATATACCGTTCCAGCAAACAGTTTCAAGTAAACCAACAATACGGACAAATCCGCAATTGAGCACGGTCATGGGTGAACTGAATGTCGCCAGCGCTATGTTATTGATAGTAAAAACTTAGTCGGTGACTTTTCAACGTGGAAAAGGTTAAAAAAACGTTATGGTTGAAAGTTGTCGCCTTGAGAAAGGAAAACCAATCGAGCTGGAGTATCGTTATTATATTAGTTCTGAGGCGTTAATTGCCGAACAAGCAGCGATAGTCGTTCGAGAACATTAGGGCATAGAATCGATGCGCTGGGTGCTTGATGTCAGTATGAGTGAGGATGTATGTCTGATATACAATGCTCACGGGGCGGAAAATCTATCATGCCTGCATCATATGAGCTTGAATATGTTAGGAGCAGAGCCGACGAAGATAAGCATTGTTAGAAAACAAAAGCGATGCATGATGAATCCATCGATGCTTAAAGTAGTATTAAAGACTGGATTTAGTAGCTCGGTTACAAATAAAATACTCATGCGGTGGCCCTGAGTCCTGTGCTCTCTGCAATATCCCTTGGGCATATCTACATAGTACAGAGCACATATCCCGCCCAGGTCTGCATCTCCCCAGTGTTATGTCAGGGTAAGGATTCATTGAATAGTTTAATAATTGTAAGTTGAATATCTTAATAGACCTAGGATTGTGACTTACATCATGGAATTTTATTCTAAAATTTGCTAACGTAGTCCATATGATTAAATTCAGTATAATAGCATGATTAAGATTTTGCTGAATTTAGCAGTTATATTGACATTAATAACACAGTTATTAGTGCCAAGTAATGCTATGTCTAGCGATATATGTGAATCAAGTATGCAATCTAACTCTATGTCACATTCAGTTATGATGGACAATGATTGTGATGACGATAACTATAACTGTTGTGCCGAAGATTCAAGTCACTGTATTAGCCATTGCCATGTAGTCGCTAATGAATTTGTTTTGTTATCGGGCTCAAATTTAATTAACAATCCATTCACAAGTTCTAAAGTTGACTCGACTTTATGGATATCAACTCCGGTTTCGCTTGGAAGTCAAAATCCCCCTCCAATTGCTTAATTCTTTATTTTAATTAATCACTTACTATTAATTTATAAAGAATTTTGTTGCTCGTTTACTTATGAGCATCATAAAGCTTCTGGAGTTTCTTATGAAAAAATTTATCGCAATTACACTTTTATCTTTAGCTAGCACAGTTTCAATGGCTGCTACTATTACATTACCTGATTATCTTATTTTTACTTCCGTTGATGGCCAGTCTGTGGCTAATAAGGGACAGATTGACATTGAACCTGGTCAGCATTTGCTTGAACTTCAGTTTTATGATGATTACTCAAGGGGAGCAGATGACACTAATTTTGTAAAATCTGATGCATTATATTGGAGTTTGAATTTAACTAAGAACGAAGATATTCAGGTTAGAGCTAAGGATATTTTCACTACAAAATCTGCTCGCAAATTTATCGACTCCCCTCAGATCACAATAGACACGGCTAGCTTAAAAGGCGAATCAGTTAGGCTGGTTAACCATGCAGAGTTAATGTCTATCATTATGAAACAACACAGTAAAATGATGAATCATTAATTGGATTAATAGGGCGCTATCATAGCGCCCTATCAATACCTAATATACTTCTTGAGCTGTGTGTTACACACAGAGTTATAGTTGAACTATCGTAGTTATTTATGATGGTTTGGAGGTTGTATGAAAGTGGCTCAACTCGCTAATAAATTGGGTGTATCCGCTGATACTGTGCGTTTTTAAACTCGAATTGGATTACTCAATCCAAGGAAATCTCCCAATAATGGTTATAAAACATTCAACCATAAAGATATGGTGAGGATGCAATTTATTTTGAGTGCTCGAAATTTAGGATTTTCTGTTGAAGATATTAAAGTTATTTTTTCTAAGACTGATCTTGGGGATAGTGCATGTCAACTTGTACGCGAATTAATTAAAGTAAAGCTGCTTGAAACTGAGCAACAGTTCAACGAAATGGTGAAATTAAGAAGTAAGCTTTCTAAGGCGGTACAAGATTGGTCTCAAATGCCTGACAACATACCCACAGGAAACATGATTTGCCATTTAATAGAGAATACAAATCAAGAGGATATAGTTTCAGAAGAATTAGGAGTTCCCCATTATCCCCCTGTGTCAGGATTGTTGTCACCCCTAAATAATCATTATGTTTAAAGACAGGGTGCGGCAAAAGAGAACGATATGGCTCGGTATTCACCAGAACGTAAAGAAGCGATCCTTAAAAAATTATTACCTCCTCACAACTTAACGGTCGCAGAGGTCGCTCGGGAAGAAGGCATCGCGGTGCAAACCTTGTATCATTGGCGAGATATTGCCAGAAAAGAAGGTCGCCCCGTGCCAGGTAAAACATTAACAGCCGATGATTGGTCGGCTGAAGCAAAACTTGCCGTGATTATTGAAACAGCGCCGCTGTCGGAAGCGGAGATAAACCAGTATTGCCGTGAAAAGGGCTTGTTCCGCGAGCAAGTACAGCAGTGGAAACAGGATTGTTTAGCTGGTTTTCAAACCTCAGAAGTACAAACTAAAACCATTAAACAGCAGGCTAAGGCTGACAAAGCCGAAATCAAATCGCTGCAACGGGAATTGCGCTATAAGGAGAAAGCGCTGGCTGAAGCTGCTGCGTTACTGGTGCTCAGAAAAAAGCTCAATGCGCTCTGGGGGGACGACAGCGAGGAGAGCTAACCCCCTTGCCTGAGCGCATAGCATTGATTGCCTTAATCCAAGAGGCCTATACCAATGGTGCTCGCCTTTATAAGGCTTGTGCTGAAACGGGCCTCAGTAAGCGTACCTATCGACGTTGGTATCGAGAAGGTCAAGTGCAAGCTGATTTAAGGCCAACAGCAGCTCGACCAGAGCCAGCAAATAAACTCGAAGAACATGAGCGACAACAGATATTAAGTGTGTGCAATCAAGCGGAGTACGCCAGCTTACCCCCGTCGCAAATTGTGCCAACATTATTAGATAACGGGATTTATATCGCCTCGGAATCCAGCTTCTACAGAGTGTTAAATGCTCATGGTCAACTTAACCATCGTGGCCGCACTCAGGCTGCGGTCAATCGAAGCAAACCGTTGAGTTATCGGGCAGATGGGCCGAATCAAGTGTGGTCATGGGACATCACTTATTTAGCCTCAATCGTCAAAGGCCAGTTCTACTATTTGTACCTGTTTGAAGATATTTACAGTAGAAAAATAGTGGGTTACGAAGTTCATGAGCAAGAAAGTGGGGAATATGCCGCTGCGCTAATCCAACGCTGTCTGTTACGCGAGCAATGCTTTAACACGCCATTAGTGCTGCATTCTGATAATGGGGCGCCGATGAAGTCACTGACCATGAAAGCCAAGCTGGAAGAGCTTGGTATTACGGCATCATTAAGTCGGCCGCGGGTGAGTAATGACAACCCCTTTTCAGAGTCGTTATTTAAAACGTTGAAATACCGCCCACAGTGGCCGGCATCAGGTTTTAGCTGCTTAGCAACAGCAAGAGAATGGGTGGAAAAGTTTGTAACCTGGTACAACGATGAGCATAAACACAGCCAGCTAAATTTTGTCTCACCAGGGCAACGTCATGCACTGCAAGATGGCGCTATTTTAGCGAAGCGCAAGAAAGTGCTTGAGGCGGCGAAGGAAAGAAAACCGATGCGTTGGTCTACAGAGATCAGAAATTGTGAAGCGGTTGGCGCTGTAACACTCAACCCAGATAAGGCACCAGAAGAAGGCGTAATAAATGCAGCTTAATATTTAAACAAAGAGTGACAACTATCTTGAAAAACACCGTTATGTTGATAAAGCTTCAATGGAGATTAAGTGATGACTAAAACAGGCTATACTACAATACAACTCAATATCCTCGGCGCAGGTTGCGCGAGTTGTGTTGGCAAAATTGAAAAAGCGATTAACTGCGTGCAAGGCGTTGATTCGGCCGAAATGAACTTTGCCGACAGAACAGTACTTGTTTCGGGTAACGCATCTGCCGAGTTGATTATAAAAGCAGTAGAAAGCGCTGGTTATAATGCCACTCAAATACAGGCTGAGTCGGCAGAAGATGCCATGAACGAGAAAGAACAGGCTGATTTACAACATTATAAAAGTTTATTACGCCATACCATTATCGCTTTGTCCGTCGGTATCCCGTTGATGATTTATGGACTGTTTATTGGCGAAATGACGGTATCAACCCTATTAGAGCAAACTGTGTGGGGACTGGTCGGTGTGGTGACTCTGGCAATTATGCTTATATCAGGTAGGCATTTTTATATCGGCGCTTGGAAATCATTTTTAAACCATAATGCCAATATGGACACCCTCATTGCCTTAGGTACCGGTACTGCTTGGGTTTACTCGATGTTGATTGTTTCATTTCCACAATTGTTCCCCGAGATGGCAAGACATGTTTACTTTGAAGCGACCGCGATGATTATTGGTTTAATTAATCTTGGTTTAGCACTAGAAGTTAAAGCGCGCGGTAAAACCTCTGAAGCGATTAAGCGTCTCATTGGTTTGCAAGCTAAAACTGCTCGGGTTATCCGTGATGGGAAAGACCTCAACATCGATATTGCTCATGTATTACTTAATGATCATGTAAAAGTTCGCCCTGGCGAAAAAATTCCAGTCGATGGGGTGGTTTTTGAGGGTAACAGCACCATTGATGAATCAATGTTGACCGGTGAGCCAATGCCTGTTGAAAAAGTGATAGGTGACGATGTGTTCACTGGCACCTTGAATAAATCAGGCTCAATCATATTTAAAGCCACTCGTGTAGGTAAGGATACCGCACTGGCTCGCATTATTAGTATGGTCAAACGGGCGCAAAACTCTAAGCCGCCGATTGGGCGTTTAGCAGATGTCATAGCCGCTTACTTTGTGCCCGCTATTATGATCATCGCTATAGTCAGTGCCATGGTGTGGTTTAATTTTGGCCCTGAGCCGTCAAGTGTATTTGCCATCGTGTCTGCAACAACAATATTAATTATTGCTTGTCCTTGTGCGCTAGGTCTCGCAACGCCAATGTCAGTGATGGTTGGCGTTGGTAAGGCAGCTGAATCGGGGGTGCTTATTCGTAACGGTGAAGCATTGCAAACCGCGTCTAAAATAACCGCCATGATAATAGATAAAACCGGCACCATTACTGAAGGTAAACCGCAAGTTACCGATATTATTTTGGTTAATGCCGACAGTGAAGAGCAGGTACTTGCCTTGTCTGCTGGAATCGAAAGTCACTCCGAACATCCACTCGCGCAAGCTATTGTAGAAAGTGCGAATGATAGAGGTATAGAAGCCATTGACACTGAGCACTTCAATGCCATTTCAGGTAAAGGTGTAGAAGCTGAAGTGGATGGCCAGACATTACTATTTGGTAATTTAAAACTGATGTTAGACAAACACATTGATATTGGCCTTCACGAAGCTAAGGCTCAAGTGTTAGCTGAAAATGCTAAAACACCAATGTATTTAGCGCTTGCAGGGCAATTACTGGCTATTATTGCGGTATCAGATCCGATAAAGCCTGATTCAATTGAAGCGATTGCGAGACTGAAACTCAATGGCATCAAAGTGATTATGTTAACCGGGGACAATAAAGCGACCGCCGCAGCAGTGGCTAAAAAAGTTGGTATTGATGATTTTTTCGCAGAAGTCATGCCAGAAGATAAAGCCAATAAAGTAGCTGAACTTCAGCAACAAAATGAAGTGGTTGGCATGACTGGCGATGGGATTAATGACGCCCCCGCATTAGCGTTAGCCGATGTTGGCTTTGCTATTGGAACAGGCACTGATGTGGCGATAGAAAGCGCTGATGTGACCTTAATGCGCGGATCACTTCATGGCTTAGCCGATGCGATAGCCATTAGTAAAGCAACGCTGCGCAACATTAAACAAAACTTGTTTGGCGCGTTTATATACAACGTCGCGGGTATTCCCTTAGCAGCAGGTGTGCTTTTTCCTGTTTTTGGTATTTTGCTAAATCCAGTGATTGCTGGCGCTGCGATGGCCTTTTCATCACTTACCGTAGTGAGTAACGCTAACCGTTTACGTTTGTTTAAAGCCAAGGAACACTAGGAGGCATAATATGTTAATTAATTTACTGTGTATCGCATTAATCGGTTTTATCATTTGGTGGTTTTGGCTATATAAACCGGCAAACGATTCTAGTGTTGACGCTAGTACATTGATACTGGTTAAAGACGGTGTGTATACGCCAGCACGAATTAAAATTTCGGCTAATAGACCAACAGAGATAACCTTTTTACGCCAAGATAAATCCGGATGTTCAGCCACAGTCTTGCTACCCTACTTGGAGATTAGCCAAGATTTAGCGCTGGATAAAACGACGACGATAGCCTTACCGGCACTGGAAAAAGGTGAGTATCCATTTCATTGCCAGATGCAAATGTATAAGGGTGTATTGATTGTTGAGTAAACACTGGCTTTGTTTCCTAAATCGATTCAGCGAGCAAAGCTCCTCATAATCGTTTGAATATTAAACTACACGGTAAGTTTCAGGCATGCCTAGCCCAGTGAGTTTGTTCAACGCCTTTATCATCGCGTAAGTTTCTCCTACCTGACCGTTATAATTTCGCAGGCTCAATCTGCCACCAAGTAGTTGCTTCACTCTGTACATTGCTGTTTCTGAGATTGACCGCCGATGATAACCATACCGTTTTTTCCACTGTTTATTTGAACCATGAAGCTGTTCCAACTGACCGCTAAGTTACGCGGATGACCTTGTTCCCAGAGCGCGGCACCTTCCCTCGGTGGAATGAGTACTAAAGCCCGTTTTCTACGAACGGCATCGTGACAGGCTCTTGTGTCGTAAGCACCATCACCTGAGATATTGCGGATTTTGCGATGGGTTTGCTTGAGCAAATTCGGCATAACTTCAGCGTCAGTGACACCGGATAAACTCAGTTCCGCTGCAATAATTTCATGGCTATGGGTATCGACAGCGATATGCAGCTTACGCCACACGCGGAGCTTGCCATCTGTGCCATGTTTCTTCACTTTCCACTCACCTTCGCCATAAACCTTCAAGCCTGTCGAGTCGATAGCCAAGTGCTCAATGGTGCCACGCGTCTTGGTTTTAAAAGCAATCTTGACGGTTTTAGCGCGTTTGCTGATGCAAGTGTAATGTGGGCACGAAAGCGGAATATCAGCCAGTTTAAACACCGAGTTGATAAAGCCTTGTAACTCTCGTAGTGGCATCGAGAAAACACGTTTAACCATCAGCGCGGTGGTAATGGCTAAGTCGCTAAATACGCGTTCCTTGGTTGCTCGGCCTTAGCTTTCCACTGGGCGATAGCGTCCTCATCAATCCAGAAGGTAAGTGAGCCACGATTGATCAGGGCTTGATTGTATTGCTTCCAGTTGATTGTTTTATATTGAGGTTTTGACACGATTGATGGGCGAGTTGATGGGCTATGTCGATCAGATCACCAGCTATGGTTTTAGTTCAACTGATTTAGGAAACAAAGCCCCTGCGGGACTACAACGGCCAAGTCGGCGAGGCACTGGCTGGTGTGAAAGTGATGAACAAAGTCATAGGACTGGGTATGCCTATTCGCCAGAGGGTCAATTAATACCAGGAACCCTTTTAGGAAAAGGCATACCTAAGATTGATTTAGGCAACAACGCCAAGGTTGTCTGTCCGCTCTTTCTGCTGACTTGCACCTTTCAGTTTTAAGGAGTGATGTCGTGGTTAATAACTTAAAAAAATCAATATTTTGCTTGGAATTTGGCCAGCGTAAATCTATAGCCTATATAGCAAGTCTTTATTTTTATTCCGTTTTTTTAAATACTCTTAATAGTCAAGCCTAAAAATAAATTAAAACTATTTAAGCATTACGCAATAATGAATAGTTGACTAAAATACTCAACAAATATAACATGCGCAATATAAGCATGTTTAATGAATGCTAGTCCTAAATAGATTAAGTAGAGGTAGTTCTGATGAGTTCATCATTGACTAAGTTCACTAAAACTGATGATAAAACCAAAAATGTTACCCAATTTGTGCCGGACACGGATGATAGTACTGCAACGGATACCAAAAACACTGAGCAACCTGAACAGGTAAAAACGGTAGAAAAACCTAAATCCCCTGGTTTTTGTTGTGGTTCTTGTTCATAAACCACTTGCTTTAGAATTTTAATATCAACTTACATGTATAGCAGGGCACTAATTAAAAAATAGCTTATGGTGCTTTTTATTAGAAATAATACATGCTTATTAATAAGCAATGGAAATAAGCTAGCAATGCTTATCTCTCTTCAAACTCATCTAGGCTATTTTTTGTTGTTTATGGTTGATATAAAAATGACTAATAGTCAAGTTTTTCTCAGTCGATATGATTCTTCGAATACTTATGATTGGTTTTCGAATACATAGGCCAGAATTCATTCGACTTAATATGCCATGAATATTTTAGATCACGCCTAAATGATATTATTTGTCAGCTAATTTTAAAAGTATATTCAAACTTTTAAAAAAGATACTACGAAAACATAGAGGAAAATATGCGTTCATTATTTATTCGCATGAGGTTTATCCATTGGTTAGGTGCTATTGTACTTTTCATGAATGCAACCTTTTTCACAGATCTAATATTTTCACAGATCATTCAGTACATTATTACAATATTTTTGATTATTCATGATATTGATGAAAAAGTTTGGGGAGTTGACTCCTTAAAAAAAGTTACCGAATACATGAAACACTTTGAAAGAAAAGATCTTTCAGTTCCATGTACCATCAATAGCTTATATAACAGTGAAATGGAAAAAGTTCTTAGTGTTATCAATACATTTAGAGAAAATGTAAAAATTGCACTAATCGATATTCAGCAACAGGCCATAGCTTCTGATGAAATATCCGATCTTCTAAAAGTTAAAGCGCAAAAAATTTCATCGCGTATCAATGAGCAAGATAATCGGGTGAGTATTCTCACTTCACAAATAGAGGCCTTAGATCAAACCTCTCTAGCATTACAAGCTAAAGCAGAAAAAACACGTGAACAAGTAGAAAATACGCAAATAGGGCTTGTTCGATCAAACGAATATATGGGGGCTATGGTTAAAGATTTAAGCTCGTTTATTGCAAGTAATGATGAACTCCAAGAAAAATTTTATCAACTTTCTCAACAAACAAAAGCCATTGAGGGAGTGGTATCCGTTATTAATAACCTAGCCGATCAAACCAATCTATTGGCTTTAAATGCTGCCATTGAAGCCGCTAGGGCTGGAGAGCATGGACGAGGCTTTGCCGTTGTTGCCGATGAGGTCAGAAATCTAGCCAAATCAACCCAAAGTAGTTTAGATGAAATTAATCAAATTATATCAGGAATATCTAAAGCGGTTCTTGATGCTGGTCATCATATGAAATCACAAACATCTGCAATTGTTCTACTATCGGATTACACAACAACGAGCCAGTCAGAATTAGGCGTTGCATGTAAAAACATCAGTGAAATTTTAACTTTGATTGGGCAAGATAGAACAAATAATAATTTGGATATCCTCTATGTAAATAGATTAGTTGGTGATGTAAGTAAGGAAATTGAGGTGCTAAAACACCTCTCAAGCTCCAACTCAAATGATTGCATCGAATTAGAGCAGCAGGGCCATAGCTTAACTCAAGTTACTGAAAAAATTGTTCGCCAATTAGGGATGTTTAAAACTAAATAGTAGCATAACTTAAAGTGCCCAATTGGGTTGACCAGAACAACTTTCCTTGCATTAAAGGAAAATTCTAGAAGACTAAAAATAACTACTTCATTCCAAAAGCTACTCCTCTCAGCAGTATACGGCGCTGGTGAAATGGAACAACTGTAATGCATTTTTTAGTATATGAGTTCTGTTGGCCTCCCTGATATTTATAAAGTACGCATAAGCGTTAGCCTAAAGCCAGTGTAAAATGGCACTGTGTTGAATAGGCGTTGTTGCCTAAATGAATGAACCTTCCGTCTCAGATGCGATCAGATCCTGTGAATACCACGCAGGAACCGCTATCAGATGGGCAAATCTAAATCTCGCATTACCAATTGGCCGGAATATAACAAGGCGTTGACCAACCGAGGCTCACTGACTTTTTGGATAGACGAGCACGCGCTCAACCTCTGGATATTGACGGCCGTTTCACCAATGGTCAGGTCAAACTGAGTACCCTGCAGGGATGCGGCAACTGGCAGGCTCAGACTGGAACGCGCATTGAAACTCCATACGCCAAGACTTCCGGCTACGCCAGAGAGGGTTAACCCCTTCAGGAAAGTTCGTCGAGACGTTTTCAACAGCATGCGCATTCACTTATTTAAAGTATGGTTACTGACAGAATTCGAGAACCGATTTAAATTAAATTACTGGTTCATCCACTTACAATGAAATGAAGCTAGCACACCTTAAGAAACAAATTCATTACAATCGTGTAATGTACATAGCTGTATTACATTTACGTCATCTTCCCCACAGGTTGATTATTTTTATATATGATCATAAGGACATCTTTTATGTACCTCAGAAGGTAATTACACATGAATATATTAATCAACCTGAGATCGGTTTAACAAGCCATAACTGCAATAGCATTAAACTCTGCGTGAGTGATGTTCAGTTGTGGCTTATTGTCTTTCAATTGATAGGCGATAAGTCCCGCAATCATATTGAGCATAAAACCATGCACGCTGCGGTGTCTAGAGTGCTCTATTTGAGAGATATTTTTTAACTGGTCGTTGATGGTTTCTATGATGAAACGTCTCGACAGCATCGCTCTATCCCACAACGACATTGCCTTCGCTTTCATATTTTTACGCACGTTTGTCACCAGTGTGACGCCTTTTTCCAGTAATTCACTCGATAGCGCTTTACTGATATACCCTTTATCTGCATAGAGTTTATTCATATCACTGTGCACCATCTCTTTCACCGGTTTTGTGTCATGTTCATTCGCTGGTGTCACTTTGGCCGCCACGATTCCACCTTGATGATTCACAATCAAATGCAGCTTAAAGCCATAGAACCACCCCATGGTGCCTTTTCCTCTGCACGCCAGTCCCGCTAAGGTTTTATGGCGATGAATACGTAGGTTATGACACACTTTGATGCTGGTTGAATCAACAAATTCAATGCCAGTGGGAGCACTCTTGAGGCTGGCAAAGTAGCTGCAAAGCGGCACTAAAGCCGTGGGCATCACCTCAAGAAAGCGGGTATAGCTGAGTAAATTAGGAAAAGCAGATTTGTAGAAATGAGCCAGATAGCCGATGTAGAAGTTCTTGAAATCACGGTGGTGGGACATCTGAAAAAGTATGATGATGGTCATCACTTCGCTCATCGTCATACGGCCAGCGCGTTGACGCTTGCGTGTGCCATCGGTTAACAGCGTTTTTTCCCATTCAGGAATGAAAACAGCGCAAAAATCATCGACATCACAAAACACTTCCACTAATTTATGCATAGGCCCTCCGGTGTGATGAGGTTTCTCTTGGTCGAAAGATCCGATCACTTGGAGGGCTATTAGTTCAAATTTTTTTATCCCGAGTTCAGGTTAATCACGACCACTGCGTTTACAGCTTTATTTTGTGGGGCAGCTTTTGCTCAGTCCAGTGATATTGCCCATGAAGCACATCGATTTGTTAATAATGCCTCAGCCGTCAGTCATGTGAATTCCTCGACGCATGAAAATTTGCCGGACAGGATTAATAAAAACAGCACGCCCTCATTCTCTGAAATGAATGAACATGAAAGGGCCATTGTTGCTCATTCATTTATGAACAACAGCCCGTCCTATGCACATCAGAAAATGATTGAGGAACATAAAAAAAATGCTGTCCGAGAGTGGTGAAAATTCAAAGACCTTCTCTTCTTCTTTTAACGAACTGAATGCCGGAGAGAAAGCCGCCCTCGTGCATGAGCAGGTCAATAATGCCGGTGCGGAAGCTCATCAGACGCAGGCAAGAAAGCTTCGCGGCCTGTATTCGTCCAGGTAACTGCAGGCGGGTTAGTGCTTAGCGTCAGGTGCGCAGCAGGGCTTTACTGACGGGTTACGTAGCAGGACATGAGCCCCATATTGCTCTGCCGTAACCTGTTTCAGTCCCGTTAATCATCACCGTCGGGCTGGTCATACAGTTCCCAGAGCTTCAGGAGCAAACGGGAAACAAGATATGTTACAAAAATGACGACCATCAACGGTGCTCCCGATTAACTGACAGATGACACGCCTCCTGAAAACCCCTAGCATACGCCGCAGTGTTCATGCTAACGGCGAATTCCAGTAAATGTATTCTACCGATGTCGTAAAAGAAAATGCCTGCCTTTCAGCCACCCGCTCGGGGCTGGAATCGAACGAGATCGCTACTCTTCAGCGCTCCTTGCCTTCCCGGTTTAATCTGCGGCATTTGAAAAAAAATGAATCATTAAAACTCGTACTGCAAAAGAAAGCGGGAAAATCACATGTCGTGGCCTATAAATTTACGTCCGGTTCATTTAATTACACGGCGTATCGTATATCAGATAAAAAGTTCTATGACCTTTCCGATACTTCCGGGAAAGGCAGTCTCGATTATCCGTTACCGGCCACAGCAAGACTCAGTTCGCCTTTCAATCCTGCAAGACTTAACCCGGTATCCGGAAAAGTGAGTCCCCATAATGGCATTGATTATTCCATGCCCATGAACACGAAAATAGTCAGCGTCATCGACGGAAAAATCACCCGGGCCGAATACAACAGTACCATGGGATATTTTGTTGAAGTAACAGGAAAAGCCGGTGTTAAAACTTGCTATCTCCACCTCAATAAAATACTCGTTACTAAAGGGGCCAGGGTTACACGGGGAGGTGCTATTGCGTTATCCGGTAAAAGCGGACGTTCATCCGGTCCTCATCTGCATTACGAGCTGGTCATCAATAACAACCCTGTTAACTCTCTGGCGTTCCGGGCAGCGGCACCCGCTGATAACAAACTCGAACAGCATGCCTTTGCGCATGCCAGAGACTACGAACGATACCTGGACTGATAACGGGACCGCGACGCGGCCCCGTCTGCCGGATTAATTTTTTTTATCGTTTTCACTTCCGTGATGTTGATGATCTCCATGCCCTCCGTGGCCGTGGAAAAGATGCATTAGCGGGCAGACCAGCAATAACAGATATGGCCAGTAACCTGCCACATGTGACCAGTGTTCGCGCAGGAGGGCAAATGCCGCGATCGCGGCGACAGCAATAAGCGCATAGGTGGTACTTTTCATACTGGACTCCTTCTGTTCGTAACTGACCCTTCACTCAGTGTTATTTCCCGAGCCTGACACTTTTCAGACGCAACGCATTCACAATGACGCTGACGGAGGAAAGAGCCATGGCCGCCGCCGCAATAACTGGCGACAGCAGTATTCCATACACAGGATAAAGCAGACCTGCAGCCACAGGCACGCCAAGTGCGTTGTAGATAAATGCAAAAAACAGATTCTGTCGGATATTTTTCATGGTGATCTCTGACAGATGACGGGCCCTGTTCAGTATCATCAAGTCGCCTTTGAGAAGGGTGACTCCGGCACTTTCAATTGCCACATCTGTACCCGTTCCCATAGCTATGCCCACGTCAGCCGCTGCCAGCGCCGGGGCATCATTTACACCGTCCCCCGCCATCGCAACCACATGACCAGACGCTTTCAGTCGGGTTATCACTGCTTTTTTGCCGTCAGGCAGAACCCCGGCTTCAACCTCATCTATTCCCAGTTTCCGTGCGACTGCTTCAGCAGTAAGCTGGTTATCCCCGGTGAGCATAACAATGCGGATCCCCGCCTGACGCAAAGCTTTAAGCGCATCCGGCGTGGTTGCTTTCACGGGATCCGAGATAGCTATCAGGCCTGCAAGGTACCCATCTGTGGCCACATAGATAACGGTAGCGCCTTCCATCCGCAACGTATCCGCAACGGCCTTTTGATTATCAATAACGATACTGTTTTCCTGCATAGCCAGTTCATTACCAATAACAACCCGTTGACCTTCAACATCGCCTGAAACACCTTTCCCCGACGGAGCATTGAAATCACTGACTGCGGGTATCATGATCCCCCTGTGCTGGGCTGCCCGGACTACAGCCATACCCAGCGGATGCTGCGAGCCTTTTTCCACTGCGGCCGCTACACGTAAAAGAGATGCTTCCCCACCCGGATTGAGACTGATAATCCCTGTCACCGTAGGCGAACCTTCCGTGAGCGTGCCTGTTTTGTCGACAACCAGCGTGTCCACTTTTTCAAGACGCTCAAGGGCTTCGGCATTCCTGATTAACACCCCGGCCTGGGCTCCTTTGCCTACCCCCACCATTATCGACATCGGTGTGGCCAGCCCCAGTGCGCAGGGGCAGGCAATAATCAGGACCGACACAGCCGCAATCAGACCGTGCGCCATCCTGGGCTCGGGCCCCCAGACAGACCAGATCACGAAAGCAACAACCGCGATAAGTATCACCAGAGGAACAAACCAGCCTGAAACGCTGTCAGCCATTCTCTGGATGGGGGCACGCGAACGCTGTGCATCAGCGACCATCTGAACAATTCGTGAGAGCATCGTTTCATCACCGACTTTCTCTGCACGGATGATAAGACTACCTGTCTGATTAATCGTCCCCCCAATGACAGGGTCACCCTTCGTTTTGGTAACCGGCATAGACTCCCCGGTCACCATCGATTCATCAACGGTTGTTTTGCCTTCGATCACGATACCGTCGACCGGAATACTCTCTCCAGGTCTGATGCGGAGCTTATCGCCAGGCAGGACATCTTCCGCATTAATATCCGTTTCATGACCGTCATGATCCAGCCGTCTGGCGGTTTTGGGGGCAAGGTTCAGAAGCGCAGTAATGGCGCCTGAGGTTTGTTCCCGTGCCCGCAGCTCAAGAACCTGTCCCAGCAGAACAAGCACCGTAATAACTGCTGCGGCTTCAAAATAAACGGCCACCAGGCCATCCATGTTTCTGAACGATGCAGGAAACCAGGAGGGGAAGACGGTTGCAATGACGCTGTAAACCCAGGCTACGCCGGTCCCCATTGCAACAAGGGTAAACATATTCAGGGAGCGGTTACGTAACGACATTCCGGCCCGGGCGAAGAATGGCCAGCCACACCACAACACGACAGGGGAGGCCAGAAGCAGCTGCAGCCATGTGTTGTACTGTGGCGGTACTGTATTCCTCAAGTCGGGAAACAGATGAGATCCCATTTCGAGTACCAGAACCGGAAACGCCAGCAACAACCCCAGCCAGAAGCGTCTTGTCATGTCGTGAAGTTCATCACTCGGCCCCGTGGATGCCGTAGCTACGAGCGGCTCCAGTGCCATTCCACAGACAGGACAGCTTCCGGGACCATTGCGGCGTATCTCCGGGTGCATCGGACATGTCCACACACCTTCAGAATTCTCTTTTTCCGCCTGGTGGTGAGGCTGTTTTATCTGATCAGGGCTGACTTCGTGATGATCGTGGTGATGGTGATGGGAATGTTCACAGGCATCTTCGGTAAGATAACGATCGGGATGGGCTTTAAATTTACTCTCACAGCTGGCGGAGCAGAAATAAAGTTGATGGTCCTGGTATCGAATGCTGCTGTGCGCCCTGTCGGGCAGGATGGCCATCCCGCACACGGGATCTCTCACCTTATGCAATACGTGGCCCTCGTCCGGGGATAATGTCTGCTCAGAAGCAGTCTGGTTGTTGTGTTGCACTGCATTGTCATTTTTCACAGTAACTCTCCTTATGCATACCGAAGCATCTTCTGTCTTCAGGGTATGTCATGGATGCGATTACCACGAATATCGCCGGCACAGGAGTGCCTGCTACCAGCGTCCCGTTATCAGCCGTTCCGCTGACTATTCGATTCGCTGGAAGACTTTTTTACTTCCATCCGGTGAGAATGCGATAACATCGTAAGCCTCTTTTCGGGCTCCCATCTCCATTCCAGGACTTCCTGCTGGCATACCGGGGGTGGCGAGACCGTATATACCCGAACCAGACTGCATTGCCTTATGTATCGTTGTCGCAGGCACATGGCCTTCAATGATCAAATTACCGGCAACCGCGGTATGACAACTTCGTAGTCCTGCAGGAATAGCATGCTTTTCTTTCAGGGCTGACAGCGCCTGATCATTCATGACGTGAGTTCGTACTTCAAACCCGTCTTTTTCCATCGCTTTGCCCCACAGGGAACAACAGCCACAGTTTTCAGATTTGTACATATCAATCACTTTTTCACTCGCCATCGCGGGTAGTGAAAGGCCGAGAGCCAGCGCCATTAGAACCACTTTTTTCATACTCACCTCTGTATATTATCGATATAAACCCTGACGTCAGGGTGAATCAGTAAAGAAGGACACCCACAGGGGGTGCCCTTTCAGGTTCAGGACACGCTTTTTTTATGTCTGCGCAGCCAGATTAATTTGTAGGCGGCAGGAATAATGAACAGGGACAGCAGCGGAGCCGTGATCATCCCACCAATCATGGGTGCCGCGATACGGCTCATGACTTCTGAACCTGCACCGGTTCCCCAGAGTATTGGCAGCAGACCCGCAACGATCACCGCCACGGTCATGGCTTTCGGCCGGACACGCAGTACGGCACCATGATAGAGGGCTTCATCAAGGCCTTCCGGTGTGAACGTCTCTTTACGGGACAATTTCGGGTGCGCTTCAATGGCATGACGCAGATACATCAGCATGACCACGCCAAACTCTGCTGCCACCCCGGCCAGGGCGATAAACCCGGTTCCGGTCGCCACTGACATATGGAAGCCCTGCCAGTACAGGAACCATATCCCGCCAACCAGGGCAAACGGCAGGCTCATCAGGATCAACAGGGCTTCATCAACCCTGCGGAATGCCAGATATAACAGGATGAAGATGATCATCACCGTCATCGGTACCATCAGTTTTAATTTCTTATTGGCGTGCTCGAGTAATTCAAACTGTCCTGAGAATGCCACACTGGTCCCCGGTCTCAGTTTCACTTTCTCACTGATGGCCGTCTTAATATCGTTCACCACCGACACCATGTCCCTGCCGCGGGCATCAACATAAATCCAGCTGGCTGGCCGGGCATTTTCGGTTTTCAGCATGGTTGGTCCGGAAACGACCTTAATATCGGCAACATCGCCCAGCGTAATTTGCTGCTTCATTGGGGTCAGGATTGGCATCTCTCTCAACGCCTGCGGACTGTTACGGTAATCCTGCGGATAGCGAATGTTAATAGGGTACCGGGCCACGCCTTCAACCGTCTCACCCACCATAGCCCCACCGATTGCTGAAGAGACGAACAGCTGGACGTCGCCCACAGTCATCCCGTACCGGGAAGCTTTTTCCCGGTTAATGTCCACATCAATATAACGTCCACCTTCCAGTCGTTCAGCCAGTGCGGAAACCACACCAGGTACGGTTTTAGCGACTGCTTCGATACTCTGTGCTGTTACATCGATATCCGACAGAACAGTACCCGATACCTTAATACCTATCGGACTTTTAATGCCGGTTGAGAGCATATCAATACGGTTACGGATAGGCGGTACCCAGAGGTTGGCCAGACCCGGTAAACGGACGGTCCTGTCGAGTTCTTCAATAATCTTGTCAATCGTCATGCCTGGACGCCACTGATCCTCAGGTTTCAGTTGGATGGTGGTTTCCATCATTTCGAGCGGAGCAGAATCCGTGGCGGTCTCAGCCTTACCGGTCTTGCCAAAAACTGAGGCCACTTCAGGCACCGTTTTGATTAGTTTGTCCGTGGTCTGTAAGAGCGCAGCAGCTTCTCCAGGAGACACGCCAGGTAACGTTGACGGCATATACAACAGGTCACCTTCGTTAATCTTCGGTAAAAACTCGCCGCCCACCTGACTCAGTGGCCAGATAACAGTGAAAATGGATAAAGCCGCAACCAGCAGGGTTGTTTTTGGCCAGTGTAGTACCCTGAGCAGTAACGGGTGATACGCTTTAATCAGCAACCGGTTCAGTGGGTTACTGGTCTCAGCAGGAATTTTCCCGCGGATCCAGAACCCCATCAGAATAGGGATAACAATGATTGCCAGTATGGCTGCACCCGCCATGGAATACGTTTTTGTAAAGGCCAGCGGACCAAACAGACGCCCTTCCTGCCCTTCCAGGGTAAAAATAGGAATGAACGATAATGTGATAATCAGCAGGCTGATAAACAGCGCTGGACCCACTTCAACGGAGGCGTCAGTGATAACCTTCCAGCGGGTGGCATTATCAATCTGTTCCCCGGGATGCTGATGGTCCCACTCCTCAAGCCGTTTATGCGCGTTTTCGATCATGACGATGGCGGCATCCACCATCGCTCCGACGGCTATTGCAATCCCTCCCAGCGACATAATGTTGGCATTCAGCCCCTGGAAGTGCATGACGATAAAGGCGATACACAGGCCAAGTGGCAGAGAAATAATCGCCACCAGGGCAGAACGGACATGCCAGAGGAACAGTGCGCAAACGACAGCAACAACGATAAACTCTTCAAGAAGCTTGTAACTGAGGTTGTCAATCGCACGATCGATTAACTGGCTGCGATCGTATGTCGTTACGATCTCCACTCCTTCAGGCAGGCTTGCCTTCAGCGTGTCCAGTTTATCCCTCACCGCCGTAATGACTTCGCGTGCATTTTTGCCCGAACGCAGGATCACCACTCCGCCAGCGACTTCGCCCTGACCGTTAAGCTCAGCGATACCACGCCGCATTTCCGGTCCCAATTGTATGCGGGCAACATCACGCAGGTAAACAGGTACTCCATTTTCCCCCGTTTTCAGGACGATATTTTTGAAATCATCAATAGTCTGAAGATAACCGCTGGCCCGGACCATATACTCTGACTGAGCAATTTCAACAGATGAGCCACCGGCTTCCTGGTTAGATGAGCTAAGAGCTTGTTTTACTTCTGGCAGACCGATGCCGTACTGCGTCAGTTTTACCGGGTCAAGCTGGATCTGATACTGCTTAACCACGCCGCCTACGGATGCAACTTCAGCGACATTAGGAATGGTTTTCAGCTCAAACTTCAGGAACCAGTCCTGCAGAGAACGCAGTTCTGAAAGGTCGAGTTTTCCGCTGCGATCGACAAGGGCATATTCAAAAATCCAGCCCACACCCGTGGCATCCGGACCGATTTCAGAACTCACCCCGGCGGGCAGTTTTCCCTGAACCTGATTCAGATATTCCAGCACGCGGGAACGGGCCCAGTACAGATCGGTGCCGTCTTCAAAAATGACATATACATACGAATCACCGAACTGTGAAAAACCACGCACAGTTTTTGCGCCAGGTACGGAGAGCATGGTGGTGGTAAGTGGATAGGTGACCTGGTTTTCTACAATCTGCGGGGCCTGGCCGGGATAGCTGGTTTTAATAATGACCTGCACATCTGACAGGTCAGGCAAGGCATCGACTGGCGTGTTAATAATCGTCCATGTACCCCAGATGCTGAGAAACAGGGCCCCCATCATGACCAGGAAACGGTTGGCGACAGAGCGCCGGATAATCCATTCAATCATCGTCGTCTCCTCAGTGCCCTGAATGCCTATTTACAGGCTGGTCAGACATTGCTGGCATACTGCTTTCTGTTTTTTCAGGATGGCGCATACGTTCCAGCGCGCCCGTAATATTGGCTTCGGAGTCAATGAGGAACAGACCACTGACCACCACGGTATCGCCTTCATTCAGGCCGGAGCCGATGCCGGACTGTTGTTGTGATTCATGCAGAACGTGGATCTGTTTCGGCACAAACTTGCCTTCATCATCAACAGTAATCACGCGCTGTTCTTTGCCGGTATCGATAACGGCCTGGCTTGGTATCAGCAGCATCTCCTGGCTCTTGGTATTGAGTTTCAGATAGGCATTCATGCCCGGCTTGAGAAACTCATCCTTATTAGAAACCTGGAGACGGACCTGAAGCGTACGGGTTGTCTGATCCACGCTGGGAAGAATGTTCCATTTTTCGACATGGAATGTTTTATCCGGATAAGCCGGTACCGAAATTTCAAACTGCGACGTATCTTTCAGCAGATAGGCGATAGATTCCGGCACTGCAGCGCTGATCCAGACCGGGTCCATCCCCTGAATCTGAGCCACCACCTTATCTTTCGAAATATTCATGCCGGTGCGCAGGTCAAATGCAGTAATGACACCATCAATAGGTGCTTTAATGGTAAAACGGGTCTGGATTGTGCGGGTTGAACGCAGTCTTTGAATATCCTCTTCCGGCATACCAGCCAGACGAAGTCGCTCCAGAACCCCTTTTATCTGGGTTGGCGTACCGCCTGTACCGGATAGCAGCAGGAACTCACTTTGTGCCTCAACCCATTCAGGAATGGTGATATCGATAAGCGGAGTGCCTTTCTTCACATGATCGCCAGTAGTCAGGGGATACACTTTTTCGACGAAACCGTCAGAGCGCGCCTGCACAATGACAAACTGATATTCGTTGTAACTGACATTAGCCGGAATTGTCTGAGAATAATTCAGCATTCCTCGCGTGACTTTTTGCGTTTTTAATCCCAGATTCTGAACCTGGGTTGGATCGATACGGATCCCGCCATTACTTTTATCGCCACTTTCATCAGCATATTTTGGCACAAGGTCCATATCCATAAAGGGAGATTTTCCGGGTTTATCAAATTTGGTATCCGGTTTCATCGGGTCATACCAGAAAAGTACCTTTTTCTCCGGTGCCTTTTGTTCTGTTTGTACTGTTTTTTGTGATGAGTTTACATACTGCCAGGCAGTAACCGATATCAGCCCTCCTGCTAGGAGGCTGCTGATAATTATTGCAGCATATTTTATCTTTAAAGAAGCCATACAATTTCTCGCTGAAAAATCAAAACACCTGGCATATGCGCCCGATCATTCATTCACAGTAATCCCTTAATGAATGTTCAGGCGCACTGGATGTATTCGCTCCGGACAGTCAATCAGGATTGCGTAACGTTAATGCTTTTGAGTAAGGAGATATTGCCCTGCTGAATAAACGAGAAATCGACATGGTTGCCGATTTTCAGGGCATTGATAGCGTCGTCTGCATTAACAAAAGTGAAGCGCATGGTCATTGCAGGCCAGCCCACCGCAGGGATTGCTTCGTGCGAAATGGTGATCTTTTTACTATTCATATCAATGTCTTTAACGACACCGGTGCCCTTGATAACCTGCTGTACCGAAGCATCACTGGCAGCATTCATATCGCCATGCTGATGTGTTTCAGCATGAAGACCGGCAGAAAACATGACAGAGAAGGCACCAAATAAAACAGCTTTAAGTGAATTACGCATTTTTAATTTCCTGATTAATTAAATAAATTTATTCTACCCAACCGCCACCCAGCGCAGTAAACAGATTAATTTCGTTAACCTGTCGGGAATAGGTAAGATCGAGAATGGTTTGCTGCGTAGCGAAGAGGGAACGTTCTGCATCCAGCACTTCGATGTAACTGACAGCACCACTTGCATACAATCCTCTGGCTCGCTGGAGAGTTATCTGAAGTGAATCAAGATAACGCTGCTGTGACTCAAGTTGCTGGCTAAGGCTGTCGCGCAGCGCAAACGTGTCGGAAACATCCTTAAAGGCGGACTGAATTTTTTGTTCGTAATTAACCACCGACTGTTGCTGGCGAATTTCTGCCAGTTTGAGATTGGCTTTGTTCCTGCCGGCATTAAAAACAGGAATGTCAATTTTAGGGATAAAATTCCACATTCCGCTTCCTGGCGTGAAGAGACTGGACAGCTCCGTACTGCTTGCGGAAAGGCCACTGGTCAGGGTAATGGACGGGAAAAAGGCCGCCCGCGCTGCGCCAATATTCGCATCAGCAGCTTTCAGCTGGTATTCCGCCTCCATAATATCCGGTCGCTGCAGCAAAATTTGTGACGACAGGTTTGATGGCAGTTTAACTGGCGCGGTCTCACCGCCTTTCATCCCTTTTTCTGGCGGCAGTGCACGGTACGTTCCCAGCACCAGTTGCAGGGCATTGTTTGCCTGAGCCAGATCGCCTTCTCGTTTGGCTATCTCAGCGCGGGTACTTTCGATTTGTCCCCTGGCCTGTTCAAGCGCCAGCACATTCGTACTCCCGGTCACGAGCTGTTGCTCAACGAAAGCATAGGACTGTTCGTAATTTTTCAGCGTTTCCCGCGCGATACGGAGTTGTTCATACGCCAGTTGCTGGCTGAAATAGCTTTGTGAAACGCTGGAGACCAGCAGGATATGTACAGCCCGACGGGCTTCTTCGCTGGCAAAGTAGTTCTGGCGATCAGCGTCACTCAAGTTCTTGAGCTTGCCGAAAAAATCGAGCTCATAGCGGAGTTCCAGACCCGCGTCGTACTCCTGTGTGGTCGGCTTGTCGCCTTTCAGACCACCGCTGTAGGTGATCCCGGATGAGGCATTCAGCTGGGGATAACGATCTGCATCCGTGACGTTGAACTGGGCCCGGGCCTCTTCAACCTTCAGGGCAGCCATTCTCAAATTACGGTTATTAGCAAGGGCTTCCCCGATCAGCCGGGTAACCTGGGGATCGACAAAAAAGTTACGCCAGCCCGTATCCTGATAACCATTCACTGCTGGCGTCAGGCTGTTTCGGGACAGTGAAAACTGCTGGGGTACCGGTGCTGCCGGGCGCTGATATTCAGGTGCCAGAGAGACACAACCGGTCAGGATGAATATCGTGCTAATGCTGAGTAATTTTAATTTGAACATAACGCTTCTCATCCTGGCAGACCTGGTAAATGGTTCAAATGAAGTCCAGAGTATTGATAGGGGTACTTTACCGAACGCTCTCTGTTTGTCGGGTGACAGGATAATGACAATGTTGTCATTTTTGCTGTAATCCGTTGATAATGATCGTGGGCGCAATAGAATGACCTTAGCAGCCAGCCGGGGAGCAAGATGAAAATATTGATCGTCGAAGACGAAATTAAAACAGGTGAATATCTCAGCAAAGGGCTTAGAGAGGCAGGGTTCGTAGTGGATCACGCTGATAATGGTCTTACCGGATATCATCTCGCCATGACAGCCGAGTATGATTTAGTCATTCTGGACATCATGCTGCCTGATATGAACGGCTGGGATATCATCCGGATGCTGCGCACTGCCGGAAAGGGTATGCCGGTCTTACTGCTGACGGCCCTCGGCACGATCGAACACAGGGTCAAAGGACTGGAACTGGGTGCGGACGATTATCTGGTTAAACCCTTTGCGTTTGCCGAACTGCTAGCCCGGGTGAAAACCCTTCTGAGGCGGGGAAACACGATGATCACGGAAAGCCAGTTTAGGGTGGCTGGTCTCTCGATTGATCTCGTATCCAGAAAAGTCAGTCGCGCCGGAAACCGCATTGTGCTCACCAGTAAAGAGTTCAGCCTGCTGGAATTTTTCATTCGCCATCAGGGAGAGGTTCTTCCCCGTTCCCTGATTGCCTCTCAGGTCTGGGACATGAATTTTGACAGCGACACTAACGCGATTGATGTCGCCGTAAAGCGACTCCGCGCTAAAATAGACAACGATTACGAGACAAAGCTGATCCAGACAGTCCGGGGCGTGGGCTATATGCTGGAGGTCCCGGATGCATAGCAAACCTTCCAGGCACCCTTTTTCACTCTCCCTGCGGCTGACCTTTTTTATCAGCCTGTCCACGATACTGGCTTTTATCGCCTTCACCTGGTTTATGCTGCATTCTGTTGAAAATCATTTTGCCGAGCAGGATGTCAGCGATCTTCAACAAATCAGCACCACACTGAACCGTATACTCCAGTCCCCGGAAGATCCAGATGAAAAAAAAGTAAGCAAAATACAGGAATCGATTGCCAGCTACCGCAACGTTGCCCTTTTGCTCCTCAATCCCAGGGGTGAGGTGCTCTTTAGTTCAGCGCAGGGGGCAGCACTACGCCCGGCCGTGAATTCAGCAGATTTTAGCGAGCACAGCCACGCACGGGATGTCTTTCTCTGGACGGTGGAGGATCCTGCGAGACCGATGGATACCGAGTCTGAAATGAAGATGGAAACATACCGGATTATCGCCTCCTCTGGCCAGGCGATATTTCAGGGCAAACAGCAGAACTATGTCATGCTGACTGGCCTCTCCATTAATTTCCATCTCCATTACCTCGATGCGCTGAAAAAAAATCTGATTGCGATTGCCGTCGTGATAAGCCTGCTGATTGTTCTGATCATTCGCATCGCTGTCCGTCAGGGGCACCTGCCCCTTCGTAATGTCAGCAATGCCATTAAAAGCATCACCTCCGAGAATCTTGATGCGCGGCTGGAACCGACACGCGTTCCCATTGAGCTGGAACAGCTGGTTATCTCGTTCAATCATATGATTGGAAAGATTGAGGATGTCTTTACCCGCCAGGCCAATTTCTCTGCCGATATCGCGCACGAGATCAGAACGCCCATCACCAATCTGGTGACGCAGACTGAAATCGCACTGAGTCAGGATCGAACCCAGAAGGAACTTGAGGATGTCCTCTACTCCAGTCTTGAAGAGTATAACCGGATGACCAAAATGGTCAGCGACATGCTGTTCCTGGCGCAGGCGGACAATAATCAGCTTATACCTGACAGGGTCCGGTTTGACCTCAGAGCAGAAGTCATGAAAGTCTTCGAGTTTTTCGAAGCCTGGGCCGAAGAACGCAATATCACGCTCAAATTTAACGGGATGCCCTGCCTGGTTGAGGGAGATCCACAAATGTTCAGAAGAGCGATCAATAATCTGTTATCCAATGCCCTGCGTTATACCCCGGAGGGACAGGCAATCACCGTCTCAATAAGAGAGCAAGAGAGCTTTTTTGACCTGGTGATTGAAAATCCGGGGAAACCAATCCCTGAAGAGCATTTATCAAGGCTTTTTGACCGTTTTTATCGGGTGGATCCGTCCAGACAACGAAAAGGAGAAGGCAGCGGCATCGGCCTTGCAATTGTGAAGTCAATCGTGGAAGCACATCACGGAAGAGTGCAGGTGGAATCGGACGTACGCTCAACTCGTTTTATCTTATCCGTGCCCAGACTGGAGCAAAGGATTCCGGAGCCCCAACACTGAGAATAAAGATTTAAATGACAAAGATGTCATTAGCCTGTCATGCAGCAAACAGAAGCCATTCGATACTTATCAGGAAGGCTGGATTGCTTCATCAATACCCGGCGTCAGAGTACGCCAGGAAATGAATATCCAGCCAATTCCCGGAGAAATAAACACTGCCGAACTTGTTTCAGTTATGGAAATGAAAATATAGGTTGTGCTTCCCCCGGACAGGGACACCTTCGGTCAGAATTCCCTTTTCTTTAAACCAATTATGGTGCCCGACAGCATAATCGTGGATCTCAGACCAACCTTCGGCGCCAGCAATCACACCACACAGAGTGACGAACAATACATCATGCAACGGGTAAGTCACTTTGGCAGATTGTCGGCTGTCAGCAATCGAGTTGAAATGTGATGTGAAGGCTTCAAGGTACATGCTCTTATGCTCTCTATAAGAAAAAGAGAGCATAAGAGCATAATCGATGCCGTCCGTCTAATTTAGCTCAAAACGGTTAAAATATATTCACGATCTCGCCCTGCTTATGTTTGTAACCCCCCCAGGGCCGGATTATAAATTGTTAAATTGGTTAACAAACCTATCCAGTCGAACGAATTTCATTCGATTATGGATGATTTATATCAATCAATAATCCCGCATTAAGTCGACTTAAGAACAAAATAGCTAAATGTTAACAGAATTTACAAAGCATAATCTCACCCTGTGTAACCCCCTGGTTCTAAAATACATTCAAGATGAATTTTTTTGTAAACGTAGATATTGATAAATTATCAAATAACAAGTTTTTCAACTTTAATCATCTAGACGTATTTTCATATAAAATTGTAAACCCAAGCACACCCATTAACACGACCTGAATTTACAATTACAATATAATTATTAGGGAATTAACATTTGTCAAAAACATTTACAACCTTTAAAAGCTGTAAGTGAATTTCGTTCTTAAATCTGTAGCGTCTTTTTGATTGTTTTCATAATCCAATATTGAAAAATCAATTGATATACCGATATTTTCGAGTTTACCATCAAATTGATATGCAAGATTAACCGTCCATTCATTTAAATCTTTTCCCACTATGGGATTGTCAAAAGATGTATAAAATATTTTACCTTTAAGATTAGAGATAGCAGAACCTAACCCCAATTGATACGAATTTGTTCCAGATTCAAATGCCCCAACACCCGCAGTTTTAGTAGTGGCAGTAAACTGATAATAAGCTCCTTGACCAATGCCTCTAAAAACTCTATTATCTCCTTCATTTCCTCCAGCTAATGTATAACCAGCAAAAAAATCTACTCCTCCCTGACTGAAACCTACTTTAAAGCCCAAAAGATCATTATCGACTAGTTCATTTTTATCCCACTTAGTTTTGTAATATTGCATTGCAATATTACTGTTAAAGTTAGTTGGCAATGTATATTCGACATCCGCATAAAGTGCTTGGACTTCATTTATTACATTTGCGTACTGTGAGTTAACTTTGAATTTTTTAGCGATTCGCTTGTTAACTTGTACGAAAAAAACGCCATCATTACCTATTTTATAAAAATCGCCAGGAGAGCCAGAACCATTAAAATCAAAATCAACAAATTCATTATCAACATAAAACGATTTATCTGTTCGAGTCTGATATTTAGTCACATATCCAATCGAAATATCAGTACCATCAAAATGACTTGAAGACACCTGATACATTTCAAAAGATTCATTTATCAATCTTGAACCTGAGTTAGCGATAAGGGGTGATTAAAAGTGTTGTCTACCTCCAGAAAACACAGTATCACCAAACTGATACTTCAAAAAAGCTTCCGATAATACAAGACCTTGTGCGTTCATATCTCCCGCAGTTGTATCATCATCATTGATATTACTAACGTATGACCCCTGTACCTCTCCTCCCAATTTAAACCCATTAAACTCTGATGTATTAAAAGTAACATTACCACCATTCACCCAAATCGAGCTATTCTCTGTATTTGAATCGTCAAAATCTTGTTCGAAATAGTACGATCTCGCTGTACCTCCAACATTACCATTGTGTATCCATTCAGAAAAACTCTCAATATCATCATTAGAGAGTGCATTATTACTCATTGCTAATAACACCAAAAATATTTATTATATTTAAACATACAAACCTTATTAACGTTAAGTTACAAATAAGAAACTATATTAAGTAAAACTAAAATCAAAGATAAACAAATAAATTACAAACCCAATCGATAATACAAACTAGAGCATTTTTAACAGTGATCTATTTAACAAAAAAATATCAAACCGACATAAATATTAATTTAAAATAAACATAGGTTTAAAACCCAAGTTTAAAAACTTAGGTAGAAAAATTATATGAAGACGCAAGTTTAAAACCTGAGCTAAAAACCTAGGAGAATACAGCGTTAAAGCATATATTTAAAAAACAAAAAAACAAAAAAACAAACGACCAAAAACATCAGGCCAATATCAATAATGTGAATTAGATCAATATATATATAACCACAATCGTTACAATAAAAAAAGCGAGGCACGTTTAAATAAAAATATTTTATAAACTATATAGGAAAACTCAGACCATGATTAAAAAACACATTCTATTAGCACTTATAGTTGCATATTCAAGTCAATCATATGCCACAATAATAAATGCAGAAACGTTTAAAAATTTAGACTATAAGAGTGCTGTTACAACAGCACATACACTATACAAAAATAATGAAGGGATAATGATAAAAGTATTACCCGATAGAATAGTTGCAACTTTCTCAGATGGTAAAAGTAGTTCTGTAGCAATACCAAAAGATCAATTCTTTCTTTCAATAGCTCCGTACATTAATAGTTCTCATCCATGTACGAATCATGTTTTAACAGGTTGTACCGGAGAGATAATAAATCAAACAATGAAAGTTGTCATGATTGATACTGACACAGGTGAAACATTAATAGACAAAAAAATGACGACACAACGTGATGGATTTATAGACTTTTGGGTTCCAAAAGATAAAAACTTAGCATTTAATATTTACTATGAAGCAAAAGACGGAAGCAAAAGAGTGGCGAGAGAAGTATTGTCTACTTTCAATAACGATAGAACTTGCATTACAACTATGAAACTTATTGAAAGTTAATATTTAAATATGGCTTGTAAAAGGACTGGAATTACTCCGGTCTTTTTTATATAAAAAAATGGAAATCCTTTTCCATAAAATATCATGCATTAACATGACGTGAGTCTTTGTGGTTTTCTTGGGAGCACCTACAAAGTAACTCAAGATAATCCTTTATCTGGTTGATGAAATTCTTATTAGTTACGACCAGTGCACGTGGGTTATTTTCCAACTACCATCCACTTGTTTAATTAACACAAGCGTTTCCATGGTCATCGAGTCAATACTTTTACCCTTATATTCACCTTGGGCGTGACTTATTGACGTTGAAATAGCAATGTCACCCGTAATCGTTATTTGGTGTTCTTTTGGCGTTATGGTTAACCCTTTTAAGTAAGCCATATCCGCAAGCATATGATGATTGGCATAATCTGTAAGTGAACGCTCTACTTTTCCACCTTCATAAATTTGAACATTGGCTGCTAATAACTGCCTAACAATAACCTCATTGCCCGCTTGTAATGCAGCATGAAAATGTTTGACAACATTGCCCGCGGCGGAATCAACACCGATAAACGCTTTTTGTTCTATCGGGTGTGTTTCATCACCATGGGCGAAGCTCAATGAGCTTTGTCCTGCGGACATCAGTAATACCCCGGTGGTTATGAGCATTGTTAAAGGGCGATTATTCATTTTTATCTCTCTGTCAATTTATAGTGATTATCCAAGACTCATAGGACCTAGTACGCTCGAAAGTACCGCTGTAGTCGCTAATATCAGTACTGCTATTACTGCTTCTAATCCAATCGATTTTTGTAGTTTTTGTTTTGCGAGTGATGGGTTCGCAATCGTTAATTTCGGTACTAAAACCAATTTATGCCATGCTGCTATAAGTAAAATGATAGCCACCAAACAGAGCTTGATGGTGACCGCAATACCATAATCGGAACTGATTAATTCAGTGGGACTATCAAACAACATCCACACCATTCCCATGCCTGAAAGCAACACTAGAATGACAATCACTATGCCTAAACGACCAAATGTATCCATGACATTTTTTATGACGATGTGGTCATCGGTGCAGCATAATTTCCATAATGGATAAAAAGCGCCTATCCAACTGCCAATGATCAACACGTGTATCAATATTAAGCCTTGAGCAAGCAATCCCAGTTCAGTGCTATGGCCAATAAAAGTAAACGTGACAGCAATTAACAGACAACTGAGAATCGATAGTACCGCAGAAAACGTTTTGATATAACGGTTCTTATGTAACAGTAAACCACTAGCCACTAGCATTAACCCAAAACCGATTAAGCGCCAAAGCACCGTTTGCCCTACCTGGGTTGGCCACAGAAAAGCATGCATCTGCGCATCGAACATTCCCATCAAGCCGTTTTCAGCAAAAGCCCCTATTTGCGCAAAATAATTGATACTAACGGCAATCAATCCCAATACGGCACCTAGGCCGGTATATTTTGCAACGCTAATGCTCAGATTAAGTTGACCCTTAATGAGGTATTGCATCAATGTGCCGCCAATAACAGCGGCAACACTCAGATAGATAACCCATTTAGATATCAACACCGATATTTCAAATACGGTTAATATCATGTTTACTCATCCACTTATTGATGTGCAGTGTGCTCGCTAGTCTCATGCTCCATTGTCATAGGCGGTGCACTGCGAGTGTTCATGCCAGAGTCGTGAAGCATAAAGCTCATGTTGCCTTTCATCTTATGACCGTCATCACCCATGATCATCCAGTTAACTGTGTAATTAGCTGCGTTTAATGCTGGTAGGGCGAATGAAAATTCAGCTTGACTGGCCGCACTTGAAGGTAATGTTAACGGTACGCTTTGCTGCTTCTCATCTTGCATTGTTAATTTGACCAAACGTACCGGAGCCGTAAAGGTCAGTTCAAGCGTTGTTGGGGCTTGACTTAGCATGGCACCGTTAGGGGGCATAGAACTGCTCAGTCCGACATGAGCAAATGCTGAAGCACTCAGGAATAGACTTGTTACGACTAAAACGTTGTTAAATAATTTCATGATATTTCCTTTTATATTGTTTTTAACGATCGAAAAACGGTTTACATAAATGATTTAATATTGGCTTAGCTAACATCTTGGCGCCAAGCTTATAACTCAGTGTACGAACGAGGTCTTAGAACCACGCGCTAAAACCAATAACAAACTGGGTTTCTTGTGTATCTTCCCCTTCACTTCGGGCGTAATCGGCGGTATTACCGAGCTTCTGACGCCAATCAACACCGATATAGGGTGCGAACTCTCGAACAATCTCGTATCTCAATCGCAGCCCTGCACTGACGTCAGATAAGCCTGAGCCTATTCCAAGTTCAGCATCGTCCTTACCAAATAAATTAACTTCTACTTCAGGTGTGAGTATCAATTTTTGAGTGATTAACAGTTCATATTCCGCACTCAACCGCATAGCCGTACGGCCTTGTTCACCGATGAATAAGGCCGCGTCAATATCAAAAAAATATGGCGCTAACCCTTGAACCCCAATCACAGCCCAATTACGGTTCGGCGTCGGTTTGATATCGGTTTTAATACCGAATTGTACATCCCAGTATGGTGCGATGGGCTTACTGTAAAGAGCCTGAATTTCAAGGTCTTGCTTATCACTATTTGAATATTCACCTTCGGTTTTAAGCCACAACTTATTCAAATCGTAACCTAACCAGGCTTGTGCACTAAACTGGGTAGGATCTTGCGGATCCACGCCTTTTTCAAATTGATCCAGCATGACTTTTGTTAATAGAGGATCATCATTACCGCCGGCAAACACAGCTGAGCTAGCCAATGAGGCGCTCAGACTCAACAGTCCCAATGCCACTAAATTCGTTTTATTCATCTGTATACCCCTTTGTATACCCCTTATTTCACCACGACTTTTCTGAACATGCCTGGCATGTGGAATAACAAGTGGCAATGATATGCCCATTGCCCTTTTGCATCGGCGGTGACTAAGTAACTGATCTTAGAACCCGGCTGAACTAATACCGTGTGCTTACGGGGAATAAAATCAGGGTCGCCTGTCTCTAACTCACTCCACATACCATGCAAATGCATAGGGTGAGTCATCATCGTGTCGTTCACTAAGGTGATCCGCAGTCTTTCTCCGTATTCAAACTCTAATGGCGCGGCGTCCATAAATTTCACCCCATTCACAGACCACATATATCGGTTCATATTGCCGGTTAAATGCAGTTGAATTTCGCGGCTAGGTTGGCGCGTGTCGTAGGTAGGATGTAAGCCTTTAATATCGCCATAAGTTAATACTTTGCGATTAAATTGTTGTTGATGGTCACGCAATCCAATCCCGGGATCGTGTAAACCACTTTTTGGCGCATCTGCACGCATATCCACTTGTGGGCCGAACTCGGTGTCAATGTGTTTAATTTCATTGTTACTGCCAAAGCCTGCAAGCCCTAGTCCTGAGACTGTCGCTTTCGCAGCGTCCATGGCCATTTTGCTGTGATCCATGCCTGACATATCACCGCCACCCATAGCCATCTTGCTGTGATCCATGCCTGACATATCACCGCTGCCCATAGCCATCTTGCTATGATCCATGCCTGACATATCACCGCCGTCCATAGCCATCTTGCTGTGATCCATGCCTGACATATCACCGCCACCCATAGCCATCTTGCTGTGATCCATGCCTGACATATCACCAGCGCCCATGTCCATTTTGCTATGATCCATACCGCTCATATCCATATCACTCATATCCATGCCCATATCACTGTGGCCAAGGACTGGCCTTGGATCCATTGGGGGAATAGGAGCATGTAAACTGGCATCTGAGGTAAGGTTACCTACCGTAAAGCCGGTGCGGTCAATACTTTGAGCGAAAATACAATAGGCATTATCAACCTCTGGCTCAATAACCACATCATAGGTTTCAGCAACACCGATTCGAAATTCATCCACAGATACCGGTTGAATGTTCTGACCATCACTGGCGACAACACTCATTTTGAGACCCGGTATACGTACATCAAATATGGTCATAGCAGAACTATTTATAAAGCGTAAGCGCACCTTCTCACCTTGTTCAAACAACCCTTGCCAGCCCTGTTGCGGAGGATTGCCATTCATTAAATAGGTGTAAGTTGAACCCGTAACATCAGATATGTCTCTGTCACTCATGCGCGCGTTATTCCACATCGAACGAGCGTTCCACGTATTGGCTAAGCCATTTTTATTCACGTCAGAGAAAAAATCCATTACCGTACGCTCACGGTAATTATAGTAATCGGCTTGTTTCTTTAATTTGGCATAAATGTTTTCAGGGGCTTCGTCAGACCAATCAGACAGCATGATCACATAGTCACGGTCATATATAACCGGATCGGGGGTCGCTGGATCAATCACAATAGCGCCGAATAAACCGGTTTGTTCTTGATAGCCTGAATGACTGTGATACCAATATGTGCCACTTTGCTGGACGGTAAATTGATACTCAAATGTTTCACCGGGTTTAATGCCATCAAAGCTAAAGCCAGGCACACCGTCCATTTCGGTGGGTAAAATAATACCGTGCCAGTGAATAGAGCTATCATGGTCGAGATTATTTTTTACTCTTAAGGTGACTGTTTCACCTTCTTTCCAACGTAATAACGGCGCGGGCAGTAATTGGTTTACCACAGTAGCTCGAGCAGATTTCCCGGTAAAATTAACCATTTTATAGTCAATTGTTAAGTCAAACACTTTGCCAGAGAGCTGGCTCAACGATTGGCTTAACGCATTGGCAACGGCATTTTTAGGGAAAGGGATCGACATCAATGCCAACATGGCGGATGCACCAAACACAAACCGGCGTCGGCTGTTGTTGAGTTCACTGTTTGTCATTTGAATCATGGGTTTTATCATGTATTGCGATTTCATTGTACAGACTCCTCAAGCGAGTTCACTTGGGCGTAAACTTCACTACTGCCATCTTTTTTCAACAGTAAGACTTGATATGGCATAAATTTATCTTGGTACTCCATGCCAGGGCTGCCCACTGGCATAGCGGGTACGGTTAAGCCGATAGCATCTTTAGGAGGGGTGGCTAAAAAACGACTAATGAATTTTGCAGGGACATGCCCTTCAAACACATAACCTTGAGATGACACAGCGGTATGGCAAGATTGCATTGAAGCAGGAATGCCCTTTGACTGTTTAAACTCATAAAGGTTGTTAATATTGTGGGCACTAACACTAAATCCACGCTCACTAATATGCGTTAGCCATTTCTCACAACAGCCGCAATTAGCATCTTTATAAACGGTGAGTAATGGCTCCGTAGTGCCGGGCTCTGCTGCACGGGCAATTAATATCCCTCCCATAGTTTGCAGAATAAAAATAGTACCTATGACACGAAAAAAACTAATAGAATTGCGATATAGAGCAGACATAATATTGCCTCCAAATCAAATTTCGTCACATTAAACAACGCGGTTTAATGTCAGTTTATTAACCAAAAGGTTAAAAAATTGAAACTACATGATTGGCTAGGACAGCTAGCAAAAAAAAGGCGTAACTGTGCCTATGTTAGGCAAATATTGGAGGACGGTATAAAGAAGAACGATACTGAGGCATTAGTGCTGAGGTAAACATTGTTGCAGCATTAACTAAATTGACTTCTGATTTAAGCGTTGGCATCGCCATCGTTAAAGCGACTGATAAACATGATCCGACAGGACAATGGCACGCTTGGGCGCAGCAACTATCATCCGCACCATCACTCATATCCATATCCATGTTCATGTTCATTTGCATACTAGCGTCATGACATGCTTTGCCATTTTCAGCAGGCATATTTGAAGTCGTCATTGAATTCATTGGCATAGTACCAGGCATAATCACAGACGCAAAAGTTTGACCGACAAACGTCAGTAAAACAAACATCATGATTAAGTGGATTCTACGCAAAATATATCTCCAACGATTTTCAAATAATAGTAGTGAAAAATACTGCATTTAGCAATGAAAATTTATTTGAAAAACATAATTCCCGATCCCGATTTCAGATAATAAGTGCGACATTCATGGAAAGGTGTAGAAGAGGAAGCCAACTGCTAAAAGTGGGACGCTCTTCTCGCCAAAGAAACAAGCAGTACTACCATGAATTATCAGCAGTTGACCGAAGGCAGAAGATACCAGATTTCTGCTCTTTTGGAACGGGGGATTTCAGTTTCTGAGATTGCTAAAACCGTTCAGTGCCATCGCTCCACGGTATATCGGGAGCTTAAACGTGGCAGCAAGGGCAGTCATTATTGCCCAAACGAAGCTCAGTCAGGTGTTATCACTCAAAAAACGCACATTAGCGCGTAAATACAGAATACCTCAGGAGCGTGTTGATTTTATCCGCCTCCTTTTAGAAGCGGATTGGAGTCCAGAGCAGATTTCCAGTGTATTAACTAAAGTCGGTGCCGCTGTCAGCTATGAGTGGATCTACCGATTTGTTGCGCAGGATAAACGCTCGGGTGGCAAGTTATATCGCCACTTGAGGCAAGGTCACAAGCGGTATCGTCGCGGTAAAAAAGAGAAAGCACCAGCGATCAAAAATGCGGTTTCTATCGATGATAGGCCAAGCATAGTTGACAGTAAGGAGCGATTTGGTGATTGGGAAATCGACACCGTATTAGGCAAGCACGGCACGGGGGCGATGGTGACTATTTTAGAGCGTAAAACACGATTTTACTTGGTGAAGAAAGTGCCATCCAAGTCAGCGGATGATGTCACTAGAGCAACCATAGAACTACTCATGCCTTACAAGGAGCATGTCCATACCATCACGGCAGATAACGGGAGAGAGTTTGCAGGCCATGAAACCATCGCAAAGGAGTTGGAGGCTGATGTTTACTTTGCCCACCCTTATAGTTCTTGGGAGCGTGGAGCCAATGAGAATGCTAACGGTCTTTTAAGGCAATATGTGAAGAAAGGAACCGACCTAACAACGGTAACAGACAGTGATATTGAATTCGCTTTATCGCGGATAAATTATCGACCGAAAAAGTGTTTAGATTTCAAGCAACCAGCGATTGTCTTTAAAGAAATGGTATTGGCTGCTTGATATTGGCGAGTGTCGCACTTCGCAGTTGAATTAGGGACAAACCTATCCAGTCGAACGAATTTCATTCGATTATGGATGATTTATATCAATCAATAATCTCGCATTAAGTCGACTTAAGAACAAAATAGCTAAATGTTAACAGAATTTACAAAGCATAATCTCACCCTGTGATACTCTGTGAGTTAGGGAGATATTTATGCCCGAACATGGATAAATGCAGCGTGTAACAACATCGGTGCAAAGGCAGCTTGCTAGCCACCTTTGGTTGACGAGCTAAGCGTGTAGCGAGATGTTATCACGTGAACCAGACTAGGCAAGTCTGATTCACTGAGCTAAAAAAATAATGATACAGGCACACCAAAGCGCTGACTGAGTGCTTCTATGTGGTGTCTATTAAGCTTCTTTCCTTCTGCGGGGCGTTGTTGCCTAAATGAATGAACCTTCCGTCTCAGATGCGATCAGATCCTGTGAATACCACGCAGAAACCGCTATCAGATGGGCAAATCTAAATCTCGCATTACCAATTGGCCGGAATATAACAAGGCGTTGACCAACCGAGGCTCACTGACTTTTTGGATAGACGAGCAGGCGCTCAACCTCTGGTGTCACACTGAACACCATGGTGGTCGAGGTCGGGGATTTCAATACAGTGACACGGCGATATAAACCGCCTTAATGCTCAAAGGTTTGTTTAATCTCCCCTTGCGAGCACTAGAAGGTTTTCTCAACTCAGTGTTTAGTTTGATGAGTCTGCAATTAACTTCACCTGGTTACAGCTGCATCAGCAAGCGGGCAAAGACAGTCAAAGTTAACTACCGCCCCCCTTGCCGAGGCGCGATTGCTCACTTAGTTGTCGATGCCACAGGACTGAAAGTATATGGCGAAGGTGAATGGAAAATGCGTAAACATGGTAAGGAAAAACGCCGAACTTGGCGTAAGTTGCACCTTGCGATAGATGCGGCCACACATGAAGTCATCGCAGCCGAAGTCAGTTTAGAGAGTGTGGCAGATAGTGAGGTTCTCCCAACGTTATTAAACCCACTAAGGCGCAAGGTAAAACAAGTGTCAGCTGACGGTGCTTATGACACCAAAAAATGTCATAAGCTGCTGAAACGCAGAGGGTGTAAACCTACGATACCGCCGCGAAAAAATGCAGGTTATTGGGAAGAAGGTCATCCCAGAAACGAGGCCGTCAGCGCTCTGAAAAGTGATGAACTCAAACAATGGAAACAAGAGAATGACTATCACCAACGCTCCCTGTCAGAAACAGCTATGTATCGTTACAAGCAACTGATTAGCCCGAAATTGAGCCTGCGGGACTACAACGGCCAAGTCGGCGAGGCACTGGCTGGTGTGAAAGTGATGAACAAAGTCATAGGACTGGGTATGCCTATTCGCCAGAGGGTCAATTAATACCAGGAACCCTTTTAGGAAAAGGCATACCTAAGATTGATTTAGGCAACAACGCCCTTATCAGATGTTGCTCTTCACTTCTAATATTTCAAATAAAAACTGTGCCTTCCCTTTTTGACCGCTCGCCGCGGGATACACCGAAAATTTAACGACTCCCGAAGTAGCCACCGGGTTTAACGTTACCGTTTGACCTGGCTTTACCACTTGACCAAGTACCTGAACACTTATTTCTGCGTCAGTGCGTAACGTAAATAAAGCATCTTGCGGTCCCGAAGCGAGCTGGCTTTCAACTGTTCTCAGATCATTAATGACGACTTCACTGACAGGTTTGTCTGCAGAGCTAGCTAAATCCCTAGATACTGCAAGAGTGGTTAATGAGCCTACATTTACTATGTTAGGCGGCTGATAAGTAAAGCTCTTGCTACTAACGCCTTGGTTGCCAAAAACGTCGGTAGCTTTCACCGTTAAAGTATAAATCTCACCGGATGTAAGTGATGGGAAAAGCCTTGGATATTGCAATGAATACACGTTATTGCCTTTACTTACAGTGGCCAAATAAACCGTGTCGTTAGCTGAACCGCCGGAGATAATAACACTATCGATGGTGTAGCTTGATTCATCTGCAATGGACACTACCAAGTCATCTAGCCCGACAATTTCATTGAATACTGCACTACCGGAATTGGTAATGCTTATTGTTGGTGTGGCGTTTTCTACTTTGAATGTTTGAAGCGGGGACACAGTGGTAGGCCCGTGATTCTCGACCATCTCTAATTCTAGTGAATGGTTTCCAGTCGGCAGAGAATTTAAGTTAAAGACGTATTCCCAATTAACACCGTTGCGAATTGAACTAATAGGGTTTAAATATTTTGTACCATATTTAATTCTAGCGGCCTTCATGACTAACCTTTCAAACCAACTGCCTGCACCCGGTAGATAAACAAATGCAGTAAGAGTGTTAGTTGTCGTATCAACTTTAAAACTGGTCATTTGCGGGTATTGAGCATCGTTATAGGTTGATTCGCCGTAGCTGTAATTCGCGTAAAGTGTTCCCATCGGCAGGCCCACTGACACAACACCGATAGCATCGTGCAAATAGCCATATCCACCTTTGGTCATCTCATATGTTAAACCCGTTAAGCTACAAATTGACTCACCTGCTGGAATGTCGCAAGAATATCCACGAAAACTTGCGCGTTGCACGTAATCCCGCGGCTGCACCCGAAGCTCAAAATCAGTCATTGTAGCTGGCAAAATCGAATTATGATGCATGATCCCTGTCGTAATAGACATTCGAACGTCATTTAACAAAAATGTTGCTGACGTCAACACTGGGGATTTTGAAGCAGTTTCAGACAATGACAAATTGTATTGGATAGTGCCTGCCATCCATCGACCAAAGTCAACCCACTTAATTTGGTTTGCGTTGTTATATCCAAATGGCGCTGTCATATCAAAATAACCGTATTCACCATTAATTATAACATTTGTCGCTCCCACTGAGTTCGCGAGAGCAAGCCCCCCTTTCACTCCAGCGTCTCGAACGTTATCTACTGGTACTCTATATAACAATCGAACGGGGTTGGTTTTGACTGTCATGCCTGGAGTATAAGCTACAAAACCTACAAATGAACTAGATACACTTTCAGCCAAGTTTGCATCCGGGTCGAAGACTGCAAAAGGAGAAGATGGAGCCCCACCATAGTTGTCGTAATAGAATGTTTTGACAGTTGAACGAGTGATGTTACCTGCTGCATCATATAGCTGAGCCTGCATTGAATATGGATCAGAAGCGTTATTTGACGGTAATATATTTGATAAGTCTGTTTGTGCATTTATCACAGCTTTGAATGCTGCTTGGTCTATGACCATGGGTCTTGTTAATACGATGGAATCGGAATTTAGTTTTTGTACAATGACAGAACCTGAAACCGCACCTTTTACATCCGTTATCCAAATTTTCGAATCTTCGCCGGTGTTTTGTGTATTTAGCCACCAAATCTCATTCGACCCTGTTTCGGCACCATAATTGCTTGTTCCATTTCCATACCAGTCTCCAATGATAGGTCCCTCAGTATCAACTTCAACAACCTTTGTATACTGATCAATTGTTGTACCAGAACTGTTAATCGTTTCGATTTTAAGGCTATACAAACCATCCATCAATTTGGGGATAGTTATTGATTTTCCGTAAAATTCTCGTCCAGAAAAGCTTAACCTGTCAGAAACTCGAATAAAATCTGTGGTGTTGTTGAACACCGTCACTCCACTGGTGTTGATGACTGATAGCTTAAGTTTGTTATCAAGCCCTCCAGAGAGGTAAACCATCGCATCAGTTTGAGGGTTAATGAGCGAGCCCTCAGTGGTTTTCACTGTAGCGTTGGTGTCTGTATACGAAAAGCCTTCTACTGCCGCGTTAGCCATGCCAGAGCAGATGACGCTACACAGCCCTAAAAGTAGTGATTTATTAATTTGCATGGCCTGCCCTTTAATTGGTAGAAGTGATTTGCGGAATGTCGATCATGAAGCTTGCCTGCCCTTTCACACCAGGAGAAGCAGAGTAAACAGGAATAACAACTTCACCTGTGATGCTGGGGATGATCGTGATTTGTTTAGTTTCCCCAGGTTGCAACACGCTACCAAGGATATTGACGTTGATTTTGGCGTCACTGCGTAACGTGATAAATGCCGTTTGAGCACCGGACGCGAGTTGTCCTTCAGCCGTTCTGAGCACACCAGTTTTAATTGATGTAATTGGGTCGTTTTGCGTGTTCTGCAGTTGTTTATTAACAGCCAAAGTCGTCATTTGCCCAACTTGCAATAAGTTGGCAGGCAAATACAAGAAGGTTGAAGTTAACGTCGATGCGTTCCCTGCTGTATCTTGAGCGGTAATATTGATAGTGTAAGTTTCATTCGCTTCCAAACTAGGGAATAAACGAGGGTAATTCAGGTCGTAAATACCATCACCTAAATTATTTGTAGAAACATAAACTGAATCCTTAGCAGCCCCTCCAGATAGCACAACCGAATTGATATTGGCTTCACTATCATCAGTAATGCTGATACGTAAACTCTCTAAACCATTAATGGTGCTTCCGTTTGTGATTTGCGCTCCAGAAGGCGATTGCAATCGCAAAACTGGAGGCGTAGTGTCGTTTAGATAATTGGATAGAATCGACTGTGTTACCCGATTACCATAGGTGTCATCTGCGTAAAACGAAATATTTTGACGACCACTTGGTAATCGATTGAGTTTAAAAGTAACTCGATGACGGCCGGTGCCGGTGATCACCCAAGAATCGGGAGATATTGCGAAGCCTAAACTAGATTGCAATCGGAAAACCTCTGTCTTCCACATTCCAGAACGCCAATCGCTAGTAGTGTTCGTGTCGTACACGTTTACAGTTATTGAATCATCAGTAACATTGACCGATTCGATTGTGGGAGCAATAAAATCCCAATATGTATACCAATAATTAAATTGAGCACTAAAACGTCCATCACTGACACCGTTCACACTTGAGTAGACCACATAGCTGTAGGGTGTATAGCCAAAACCAGACTCAAATACTCTGTTGATTGTAACATCGCAATAGGTTTCACCAATTGGGATAACACAGGAGCCTAAACCTGAAACAACGGCTAATTGTTCATAACCCATTTTTTCACTGTTTAGACGAAGCCTTACCACTTTTGTGTATTTGCCAACACTGATTCTTTCGCCCCCACTGCCACCTTCCTCACTAAACCATTGTACAGTGTCAGGTTGCTTAGTAGGCGAACGATCAACACCTGGGCCTAGGGTGAACTTGAAATCAGAAAGGTAATTGACTGAGTGAATGCCACTTTTCGTCAGCGCAACCCAATATGGGTTTACTGTAGGATATGAGACAGTAAATTCGTTATAGACAAAATCACCCTCTCGATAACCATAACTACTCCAACCATAATCCCCGTTTGCTTCCAACGTTTCAGAATAGGGCCGTCTATAGCGGACTTTTATCGGATTGTTGTAGATGGTCATCCAAGATGTGTACGGCTTCCACGTAGCACTTGAAGCATCATAAATGTCGCTACGAACTGGTAAGGGATATGAGGCTTTTTCGATAAACGAGCGAGCAGTAAAATCTGAATAATTACCTGCTGCATCAAAGACCCTAAAACCAGCCTGATACCAACCTCTATCACTGGGTAAAACCTCAGATGGTAGGGACGAAAGGCTCGCAGTGGAAGTATCTAAATCCAATTGAGCATTAATCGAATTTATTAATGAAAGGCTCACATCATCTTTCACAATGTAGAGAACATTTTTGAGCCCAGCACCTGTATCTTGAATACCTGTGAGTTTTAATTGGCCGAAATCCATAGGGCTATATGAAGCTAAAGTTCCACCGAAGGATCTATAGTTAAAAGCTAAATCAGAACTATTGGCTGTTGGTGCTTGAGTATCTATTGTCACCGGAATAGACCAAGAGCCAATCACATTCCCATCAACGGTTAACAAGTCAGCCTGTAAGGTATAATTTCCCTGTGAATTAGGCGCAACTATAGAGATCTGTTTTCCGTAAAAGTCTTTTCCTTGAAATGTAATTCTGTCGGAAACACCAATCACACCCGTATTGACTTCGTTAAGCTTGACCCCACTAGAAAGCCAATATAGTTTTAGCTTTCGGTCAAGACCGGCAGACACATAAACATTCATTGAATGTTCAAGAACCGGGTTGATGGCCATAGCCGAAGCAGGTGTCAAAGTCGTCTGTTCTTGCATAACAGACGTAAAGGTCATACCTTCAATTTCCGCAAATGCAAAATGTGGCAAGGCTAATAACGCAGCCGCTAAAAGTTTGTAGCGATGCTGACTGAAATTCATAAGTAGCTCCTTCATCGAGAGCGATTACTTTAACACAGATAATTAAGTTTGCATGTTATTTAATCTAAGTTAAGATCTAACATAAACCATAGTTCTAGGTAGGAAATTCATGAAACTTATCAGACTGATTAAAGCCGTATCCATTTGTGCGATTGCTTCAGCTACGCTAAATGTCTACGCCAAAGATGATGGCAAGAAACGGCCAACCCTAAACGAATTGATGGCTGAAAATGCTTACATCGAACTTGCTGAACGTAATGAGCTCAGCAAGCCAGTTGTCTCTTCATGGGAACAAAAAACGATGAAATCAGAAGGTGGGAAAACCACGGAGGTTGTTGAGTCTTGGAAAGTCGAAACACGTATATACAGTAAGCCTAAGAGTGACAAACCTTAATCAGTTTTGCTAACTGCCCATGAACCTGCTCAGCTAATCCCCGCGAATTGGTAAGCACGATACTTTTGTCACTGAGAACCACGCGATAAGCGTTCATTGTACTTTCAATTTTAAGTTCATCATTGGCTAAGTTGAATTCTCGACTCCAAATGCGCCCCCCCCACAGTGTCAACTCGAGCAGGCAATCAGACTCGTAAAGATAAGACATATAGACCTTCTTCTTTAATCCAAGCGCCACCAACGCCCCCCCCCCAAGTACAACTATCCCAGCCCAAGGAGTTAATGAGTTATGGAGGTTGACGATCACAGACAACGTGCTGAAACCCACAATTGAGATCAACGAATAAAAAACTGAGCGAGGGTAAGGTGTGAATGAAGTACCAAACCATACTCGGATTTTAGGGTTGTTGTGACAAATTCTTATCGCATTCACAAAATTACATCTCCATATTTGAATTAGGATGGATTATAGTAGCGTCAATAACACAAATCTATAATGCTAAGGCATATGTAAATTGTTTATTTCATATTCAGAATTAGTGGACGAATGCGGTAAACGACTAGAGTCAGAAATGCCAGTAGTGCTAGTTCAAATTATTCATGCCCGAGGTCACAGCGCGGCCTACCATTTAAAACTGGGAGTTATCCCAGAATCAAATGACAAGATCATTGTTAAGTACCAACTTCCAAGCATGACCGATAATCCATCGGTTGCGCAGACGTGGATAGAGACTCTTCTGTCGCATTATCCTCAACTGGCTATCCACACCTACGGCGCTTTCAAAACTCATTCCTTGCCGATTGAAAACGCCTAGCACTACTGCTGGACAGGATAGTACGGCAGCTGTGTAAAGGTTTGAACGGTATTTAACAGGCAATGTGAGTCAATGTTAGGGTAATTTCGTGCAAATACATCCAATGCGTAGACCCCGAGTAAGTAAGCATCATCAAAGCTCACAGGAACAGCTTTTGGCTTCTTGCCACCCTCATTGATTGAGAAGAAAAACCCATTCTGTTGTCGCTTGACCGAGATGCTTTTGTTTTTCTGTGGGCCATGTGACTTAAACTCAATGAATGGAATGAATCCGAATAGCACGGCTAACAAATGCCGATATTCAGTCGCGGTGATTTGAATTATTGTCTTATCCTGCCAATCAAACTTTTTAGTGCCATCCCCCATTCCGTTTGCGCCTTCAATGTTCAAGGTGTGAAAACCTTTCTTAGTGACAGATGCGACGATGGTCAGCGCAGCGGCCTTACCGTGGATTTTTACCGATTTTTCAAATTCTGGAGCAGCTGCAGGCTGAACATTTTGAGCGCTTTGTGCGGATTGCTCTTCAAATCCGCGGCGATTGTCATGCTGGGGTTGGTACTGCTGATATTCATCATAATTTGCGGCCTCGTGGTGAGGCCCAATATTCATAGGGTTACCTTGGCGCGGTTGAAAATAATGCGTCTGCTGTTGCATTGGAGCAGATTGAGATTGGGCTTGTGGGGTTGCGTTGTAAGCGGGTTGGCTGTAATAGCTGTTATTCATTTTTAAATCTCCACTAATCATCATGACTATGATTAGACCAGACATTTCAAATGACGCAAAAATTGGCCTTTCGACTCAATAATACAACTCGACTTTACGCCACAACTTCAAATTGTCAGTATGACCGCTCATAAGTGGTGGCGAATACGAAGCCCCATAGCTAACGACGCTAATCAGTTCACTAGGCACCCCTTTGGTGACCAATTCGTTTTTTACTCGCTCCGCACGTTTGCGTCCAAGAGCAAGATTGTAATCAGCTGAGCCACTAATATCAGCATAACCAACAACCAGCACTCTACCGTGGGTTTTTAAAAGATAATCACGGTGCTTAGCCAAAACATATTGAGCCTCGGCAATATCGGAATAGCCGACAGCATCATACTCAAAATAAAGCGTTCTATCGGTGGGTTGGTGAATAATGATTTGGGCATCAGCATTGAATTGTTGCAGATCACGCTTTTCATCATTTGCAGCTGGCGCTTGCGTTGGCAGATAGCTATCACTGTAAGCAGATGAAACTGCTGCACGGTAAACATCACGATAGTAATTCATCATGGAGCTACGGCCATCATTAACAGCCGCATCTCTCGCCTTTTCCAATTCGAAAGCAAGATCGAGATCGCCTATTTTTCTCCCAGCATCAGCTGAAAGGTTCCGAACATCGTATCTTTGTTGATGCCTTACATTGATATTTTGATCATAAATTGTTTTACTACAGCAATCAGAAATTTCAGGTTTTTCAGTTGATACTGATACAGCACACGCTGAAAGCATCATGGCGAACAGTGATACTGTTGCTAGTTTGTTGATTTTCATCATATGGCCTACACAGTTTTCTAAACGCAAAGTTTTTAATATATAATAACATTTTTTTAGAAGAGTTCTAAGTTTTCAAATGAATCAGAAGAAAGGGAATTTCGGAATTTTACGAGGTAGACGGTGACTAACGCCGCATTCGACATTAACTCTTTTGATGTTTTGTACAACAAACTGACTCTTGAATTAATTGAACTAGCCAGTCATCTTCCTGATGCAGCTAGCAATCAGTCATTTTTTTATAAAATAACTCCTTCACCCCAAACATTTGATAAATTCAAAGTAGAACTATTTTCTGACATCAAAGCGCGAGGGTGGATAGCATCTTCCTTAACTCAAATGACGCTTTCTGAAGATTCAATCGGCAGAACCAGTATAACACCAGGTGTTATCATTTTCCCTCATTCAGAATATAACCATATAAATCAACTGATTGAAAAAATAAATAATACGAAAGATAACATTCAAGCGTTACTATCAACGCATGACCTACACAAGTTAAGAGCAACGTTAGCCCGGCAAAATACATTGTGCTCACTCGTTATGCTCACAAGAAAAATCCACGTTTTAAAATGCGAAGAAAAATCTACCATTTCAGTCTCTTGGTACATGAGAAGTGGAATGCGCGTTTTGAAAGAAAAGGATTTTTCAACAAGAATACAAAAAGCAGTGCAAAACAACATTCTGGAATTTTCAAAAGGAAATGAATATCTAGAAATTTTTCAAAAAAACCAAAAATCACATAGTTTTCGAATAAAAAGAAACATAATACCAACAACGATTTACAACATTTGGAAAGCTGGTAGTAGTAAAGAAAAACTGCAATACAACGGCCAAACACCTCTTTTCGTTTTCTCCGATTACGACATAAAGGTCAAACACTTAGAAAGTAATTACGGTACTAAGACACGTTCAAAACGCAATGATGCAACGCCTGACACGGATCTTCTCATTCCAGAATTACACATTTACATGTCAAAGATTAACAAGGAATAATTAACCTATAGAATATTTGAATTGTGTTTGTGAGAGATTTCGCACATACTCATAGATGAAAATCGTACTGAGTAGACAACTACCCTCTCAGGAATTTTACGAGCCTAGCCAGCGCGAAGCCGTCAAAAAATCGAGAAAACATCATGAATAGCAACAACGTACTTAAATTTCCGGTTACTGCACCACTAACGCACGTACCCAAGGATAACATCAAAAAACCAGAGCAAGTTGCTTCGGAGAAGATGATAACCTCACGGAAAGGGGTGCAGTTTTTATCTTATGAAGATTGGGTGGAGTATATAAAAGATCTCGGAGTTACCAGTCGTGCAGAATGGCTTAGATACGTCGAGGCTAATGAAATCCCTCCATATCTACCAGTGTCGCCATCATTATTCTATGGCCGTAGAGGATTATGGCAAGGTTGGGGGGTGTTGAACCCTAACGCACCTGTAATACCGCAATCGGAAGAAGATGACATTCATAGTCGCGGCGGCGTATTTGCTAGTTATGAGACATCTTCCGAATATGCCAAAGCATCTGGCATTAAAACAATGGCCGAATGGGTGGAGTATCACCAGAAGAATGAAAAACCTAAAAACATTCCTTCTGATCCTCGTTCTTTCTATACAAGAAAAGGTATGTGGCAATCTTGGAACCATTTCCTAGGAAATGAAGAACCTTATGATTACCACCAAAAAGGTACTCTTGAGAAAGTGAAAAGATGGTTTAAAGAAAATAACATCACCACTTCAACTCAATTTTTAGAAATGGCTGCAAATAAACAACTGCCTGACTTTGTGCCAGCAGCACCGACCATGTTATTCGGTGTCAAGTTCAAAGACCTTCTTGCTAAAAGACAAAAGTACGTCACTTTTAACCAAGCTAGTAAAGAAGTTAAGAAGTGGAATTGCAGCAGTATGTTGGAATTTAGAGCTAAACATCGCGAATTGAAAGCCAGTGGCAACAAACTAGCGACTCAAATTCCGTCTGCACCAGATCGCGTTTATAAAGACCTTTGGAAAGGCTGGACAAACTTCCTTCAAGGTTAATTTCCTAAAAAAAGCTGGGACATTCCCAGCTTTTTTATATCTTAATTTCAAAAATCTTCGAAAAGCCATTTTTAAAACGATTGTATATCAATAACTTGAAATCGTGTGTTCAAGATAAATTCCCAGCTTATCAAGCGCCTCAAAACTCATAAAGATCCTTGACATCTCTCCCGCATTTTTATGATTCATCGCTTTAGAATACTGGTCAAAAGCCTTTTGAAACTCCTGATTTTGCTCCAACCTCAAAACATTTTTATAAGCACGATCAATCACATCACCTCTCACTGTTATTGTTTTGCTGGCAACAATTCTAAATATCGGCTCCGACTGGCCTTCTATCACTCCTTGTTCAAAGGCTAAATCACTCCCGGTAACTTCATACGGGGACAAATTCAAAACCATCACAACTTCCCAAGGCTTTTCAATCTTGCGGCCTGACTGCATCAAAGCATCGTAAAGCGCATATTGAATCGATTTGATACTTCCTGTGTGCGCAAGCGAATCGGCGTCGTCGAATCCATGAACAATTAACCTGGACACACCATTACCACGATAATCAAACTCACCCGCAATGACATCTGTATTAGTTAACAACATAGTAATTATTAGCAGTGCGGCACTAATTTTTTGCATATAAAATCCATCCCTACTTCGACGGCATTGCCTGAATTGTTGCGCTCATACCTATGGGTACTTGCGTATTTTTCAAATTGTTGACAGATACGACCTTTTTACCAACTAAGATTAATGCTCCATCCATCCTTTTAATCATCTGTTGGTCAGGATATTTAATCTGTTGTTGAGGCTTATGTGACAGTACGGCATCAAAGACCTTATCTGGCCTTGAGCTAACATCATCTACCGTACCTAAAAAGGAACCCTTTACCCCACGGCGCCCGTAAGCGTCAGCGAGCATGACTTTGTATCGTATGACCCAATAATCCAAAAAGGTTTCAGTAGACACAAACTGATAGTCGGAGGGCATAGTGTTCTCATGATTGCCGGTGATCACAAACAAACTATTAGGAGTGCCATAAATTCTATCTTCTTTTTCTTTCAAATAGCGTCCATCAATCGGTGTCCAGTGGCGCCTATTCTGCGACGATAGATGAACATCCGTTTCCAACTGTTTTAACAGCATGGACTCGTCATAAGGACGAATGCTAACGGTTATATCTGCTTTAATCTCAATACCTGCAGGCAACACGTTATAGCCGAATTCAACACTATTTACAGAATACATATAAGAACTTGCAGTAACGACCTCATGCAATACCGATTCGTCATTAGATGATGACCTGATCAATACGCCCTGTTGTGCTGTAGGGTTTAATTTAGAGTAAATTGCTTTTCTCGCCGCTCGGTCAATTAGATCCGCCTTGAAATTGTTGAGTGACATTTTGCGGCCCACTGGTTTACCACTTAAATAACTCACACCCCATAAATCGGTTGCTGACTCTGTAACTGTTATCTCTTCAGCATTGGCAATACTGACTGAACTAAAACAAGCTGCCACTAATAGGCTAAATATCTTCAAAATTTTTCCCCTACCACTACATTTCCATCCATGCTACATCACTATTCAAAAACAACAAATTTCCCAAAAAAAACGGCGGTAAAAACCGCCGAATTTAAAACCTCAATCAATCAACGCTCCATCGTTGGCACGTTGCTATTGGAAGTGTCCATAGATGGTCCACCGCTACTACTGGAACCTGCGACAGAGTGACCGCTGGCCGCAACACCACCCACCAAATCAACACTGTTATAACTCACGTTTGAGGGTTGGACGTTGTTCCCAAATCCGCCCATTACAGAGAAATTGAATCCAGCTTGATTACCATCGAAGGCGAAAGGATTGTTCTCAACAACTGTACTTCCCGATTGCGTAGAATTTTCGGCAGGAGTTTCGACATAACGAACCTCTGGTTCACTTCTTTCAGGACTTGCTGTACTTACCGCATCACCCTGAGCCGAACTTGCTGGAGCTGCGCCTTGTTGGCTCACCGTGTCACCTTGAGCCGTGGCCGCTGGGGCTGCGCCTTGTTGGCTCACCGCATCACCCTGAGCCGTAGTTGCAGGCGCTGCGCCTTGTTGGCTCACCGTGTCACCTTGAGCCGTGGCCGCTGGGGCTGCGCCTTGCTGGCTCACCGCATCACCCTGAGCCGTAGTTGCAGGCGCTGCGCCTTGTTGGCTCACCGTGTCACCTTGAGCCGTGGCCGCTGGCGCTGCGCCTTGTTGGCTCACCGCATCACCCTGAGCCGTAGTTGCAGGCGCTGCGCCATGTTGGCTCACCGTGTCACCTTGAGCCGTGGCCGCTGGGGCTGCGCCATGTTGGCTCACCGTGTCACCTTGAGCCGTAGTTGCAGGCGCTGCGCCTTGTTGGCTCACCGTGTCACCTTGAGCCGTGGCCGCTGGGGCTGCGCCTTGCTGGCTCACCGCATCACCCTGAGCCGTAGTTGCAGGCGCTGCGCCTTGTTGGCTCACCGTGTCACCTTGAGCCGTGGCCGCTGGCGCTGCGCCTTGTTGGCTCACCGCATCACCCTGAGCCGTAGTTGCAGGCGCTGCGCCATGTTGGCTCACCGTGTCACCTTGAGCCGTGGCCGCTGGGGCTGCGCCATGTTGGCTCACCGTGTCACCTTGAGCCGTAGTTGCAGGCGCTGCGCCTTGTTGGCTCACCGTGTCACCTTGAGCCGTGGCCGCTGGGGCTGCGCCTTGCTGGCTCACCGCATCACCCTGAGCCGTAGTTGCAGGCGCTGCGCCTTGTTGGCTCACCGCATCACCCTGAGCCGAAGCCACTGGGCTTGATGGGAATTGTGTCTCACCTATGGGAAATTTTTCACTTGATGGCGATGAATTGCTTGCGGTTAATTCCATACCTCGCTCGACATTCGCCCTTACCGAATCTGGAAGAGAACCTAAAATTGCTGCTTTATCTTCTGGCGACATCTTATTGGCAATGGACTCAAGTTGCATGTTCGCACCTTGACCGTTAAATCGGGTGTTCTCCATCCTAGATTGAGTTGAACCTTCTCCCTCACCAATGCGGTGGAATCCATCCATTAGATGAATCCGTTCGCTTGAGCTTAGCCCACTCATTACCGGACTATTTTTGGTTGCATCGTCATAGTCAGTTGCATGGTCATAACTTGTACCTGTTCTTGTATGTGCGTCCGAGTTGCGTGATGTTGATAATTTCTGATCAAAGTCCTGTAAGCCTTGAAGCGTCTGAACTAATCTTTCTCTCACAGGCTCCGATAACCCTTCTTGTGCCATTGCTTGAGTCACAATATCTTGAGCACGATCAGTTACGAGTTTCATATCTAGCACTTCGTCTTTAGATGGATTGCCATCTCTTTGCAATCGACTAAATTCAGCGCTTGGTAATGGATTTTTAGTATCACCGTCTGCCGCAATTACTGATGCCAGAGCAACAGCTTTTTGAGTCTTCATATCCTTGTCGGAGCCCAACGTCGAAATAACTTGAGCCGCAGCATTACCCGCATGGGATTGCCGATCTACAATATCTTGACTAGCATACGCTTCGTTCACACGACCAAAGGCTTGTTGTGCATTTTGATATACTGACTTCTCGCTTGGGCTCAATTGACCACTGTCAATGGCCTTACCCAGTAATCCATCGGCCGCGTTAGCCATCGCAGCGATAACTGGCGCCACTTGAGATGCGTGATCGCCGGTGTAATAACTTGATTGTCTATTCGCAAAATCATTTAGCACCCTAGACAATTCAGCTGGAGACTCTGCAGCTGATTTCATCACCTTCATAACGTCATCAACAACCTTTGGCGATACCGCACCAAAAGTTCCCGACTTAAGCTCTTGCCCCAAAGTATCGATGATATTGTTCACACCAGCGGTTCCGCCGACCTTTTGGCTTTCTTCCAACTTCTTCCAAAGGTCATCAATATTCCTGTCTAACTTATCAAGTTTATGCTGCTGTTCAGGTGTCCATTTTGCAGGCGACTCTAGATGTTGATTATCGTAATCCTCTTTAGAAGGCTTAAAGTCCTTAGCTCTTTGTGCTGCCTCATCTTCTACCTTTTGACCTTCTTTGTTAATGCGCTGACCTGTTGCTCCAATACCTGCCTCTTGATCAGACTTGAACTTTTGTTGCTCGCTCGTTAGGGCTGGCTTGTCGTAATCCGATATTTGTGACTGACCAATTTGTGTGAATCGGTCACCTACAGCCATCGCTGTCGTGTTGGCAGATTCCGTTCCATTTACAGCGGCAAATCCGATAGCCGAACCTACGGTAAGATGTCGAACCGCGTCAGCCATCATAGGGTCTGATTGAGTACGTGACATTATATCCGATAACATACCGACAGATCGGTCAGCTATTGAGCCTACATCATTGAGAGGAATTGGTTTTCCATTCGCAGACATAAGAGTCTGCGAATTATTAACAATCCCCTGTAGAGCATTATTATCTCGAGCCACGTCATATAATGATTGATTAGCGGCATAGTCCTGTTTCATCGCATTCAACTTGGCTTCTTCTGCTGTCCCAGCCCCAGCACCAGCGGCTTTAGCATCTAAAGCACTCATTGTGCTTATAAAGTCGAGCGTATCCAAGCCATTCGTAGCAGCATCCCAATCGTTTCCATATTTGCCTCGCATCGCGCCATCAGCGGCATTCTGAGCAATTTGGCGTAACGTATCCGTTTTAGTAAATAATCCCGAATTATTGGTAGAAATCAGCTCGCCAAACTTAATGTTCGCACTACTACCAGCCGAACCTGACGAAGTAACACCATCACGTAATTCACGAGATCTAGCCTCTGCCTGTTGCAATTGTTCGCCTGTGGTTCGCTGCTGTGATACAGCTTCATCTCTAGACTTTGCATCTTGATAAACTGCAGAAGACGTATCTACTTGAGTTGAGTTGTAGGTCTTGCGGTTTGCCTCCGTATTTTGTTCTTGGTATGCCTTGGCGACGCTCTCTTTCTCTGCAGACGTTAAAGTGCTTGTGTTGGTTTCCCCCTCTGATTGAAGCTGAGACCTAATTGTGGATTGTGTTTGCGACCATGTAGCATCGGCTTTGGCATTAACACCAAGCGTACTAAGCAATGTCGATACCGGATTAATACCTTTAGCGCTTTCTGTTTTTGAACTTCCGCTATGGCCAAGCGCCAGTCCTACCCCAAAACTCGTCGCAAACTCATTGGCTTCCGTTTCATTCATAGACGCCAAGGTGTTCAATATTTTCGCTCTTACTTCGCTAGATCCATGTTCGCTTCCCTTTCCTATTAGAGAAGTTGCTGCGAAACCAAGAGTTTCTTCATACCCTAACCCTGCTTGAGCGCCATTTTGGAAGACATTTCCGGTTCCTACCGAAGTGATTAACCTTTCATTAGCAGCACCAACCGCTTGCCTTGCCGCTGTATCCGATTGTGTAATACTGCTAACGTCAGATATTGCTTTACTAAGGGCAGTTGCCCCTGCAGATAGAGCGTTATAGGTTGCCCCCCCCGTACTAAGCCCAGCCATATTTCCGGCACCCTGACGGCTTTCCATCCACTCACCATTCGATGTCATTGTCTGACTATAACCACCTGACGAAACGGTTTTACCATCGCTATTGACCGTCTGTGGTGATACGCCCTTGGCATCCATGTTGGCGCCCATTTGGGCTTTTTGTGTTGCCCCCATCATAGTATGCACACCGCCGAAGACAATCATCATAGCCAGCGCTGGCACCATCGTTTGAATGATTGCCGCTTGAGATACAAAAGTCTCAAGTGTGGTGTAGGCGCTATCCATTCCCCCCAGAGAATCGATACTCCAATTTCGCATGCTAGGCGCAATCATGCAGTTCTGAACCGAGCTCGAATCATTCCCTGGCAGAGAACACATCAGCTTATTGAAATAGTGGTTGGTATACATGTTGACGCCGACTTGGATAATCGGCCAAAAGTTCACAGCGAGTAGAAATGAATAGAGCTTTCCGGCCATCATGATCCCTTTGGAGCCGAAGGTCAGGAAAACCGGAAGCAGCGGAGCAATGAGGAAAATAAAACACTCAAACCAAGTGATAAGTGCAGGGGCAGTTTCCAAGAAAAATGAAGACTGAGCTGCTTGGCTTAAGTGACGCTGTTGAATCGCATCAAATTCTTGCTGAAACGCCAATCGTTCAGAGGGCTCTAACTCTACATAGCTAGCCCCAACTTTGGCCATCATTGCTTTTACAAAGTTGGCTCGATACAAATTTATGAGGTTAGCAGTATCCCCTGTTAAGGACTCGAAGACTTTCTCAACTTGAGACTCTTCTGCCATGTTATACATTATGGCGGCTCTCCCCTTCATTTCTTCGGCCCAAGGACTGCTGTCAGAGAGATCATTGCCTAACTTGGCATAAGCATCGGTACAGGTAATTTTGGTGTATGACTTGGTGTTAACATCATAGTAAGGCGTATACCAGCTTCCCGAGGTGACTTTTAATTTAGTGAAGTCAAACGCCCCAGTGACACTCTCGTCGTGATTTACCTCCTGTACCGCCTGTCCCGTCGGATTTTTACCGTTCCGAATGTCTTCGAAATAACAGTTTTTAAAGTACGCACCCAAATTTTCACCGACAGAACGATAACTCGCATCTGCCTCAGAAGTGCCGACAAATCGGGCTTTAAGTAACGCTTTTAGAGGGTCTATGTTGGTGCCTGGCTCGGTGTCATAATCAGGTGTTATACTGGCATATGCTTCTGACATCCCTTGAGCAAAACCACCACCAATCATGGTAGCTAATGCAGCTGGCGCCACAATCCCAAAGGGCAAAGTAAATGACTGAGACACTTCGCCCGTTCTGACTGACTCAACGTAAAAATCCACCTTCGGGGTGAACAAAAACATGTAAGTGAACAAGGCGATGAAAAACTCCTTTACATGGAATTTATCAGGGGCAAAAATTTGCTTGAAAGCAGACACTAGCAGGGTAATACCCAATCCAATCGCAATAAGATTGCTATTTGCAATGCCGCCATCACTGAATGCCAATTCCGCCGATTGCGCCATCTTTATCAATAAATCGAGGTCACCGAGAGAGTAGATAGTTAACATGAATTACTTACCTCTCATACTTGCACTAAAGTTGATCTGACTTAATAGTTCCTGCTCCATTTCACGTCTTCTGTTGGCCATTTCTTCCCTTTCGAGGCTCAGCGCGTCGATTTTCTCTAACAACTTTGATGAAAACGCGCCGCGCTGACCTTTATCAGTCGAAGCCATCTTACTCGCGGCAATTCGTAGTCCGTCAAGCAACTGCTGGGTTGCATCTATGGCCATCGCTTCGGAGATAAACTTACAATTACCTGTATTGATGACATTGACTGTTGAGGCTCGTTTAATAATGTCTTCAAATTCACTTCTCATATTGGCCATGATCTGTGCTTGAGAATCACTATAATTTCCTTTCTGAGCATAGATGGCCATGATGCTCGAACCGACTAAGTTAGAATCGACTAAGCCACAAATTGCATCACCATAAAATCGATAGAACGAATCCAAATAGCGTGGATCGCTAATTGGTACAGTCGCGACCTTAGCCGATAGACACTTGCTATCGGCAAATTGGGCCTGCTCACAGACCACCATTTGTTTAGCTACAGCCATTGATGTAGTCGCTTGAGGCTGATACAAGTCTTTCAATGAAACTTGTGGGCTAAATGACTGACTGACCGCATCACTTCCTGCTGAAGCCGATGCAGTTAATGTGCTGTCGAATTTATAAATTTCAGTCCCTAAAATAGTCATTAACATTTGAGCGACGACATGGCGGTCTGAGGATAGGGTTGGGACGGTAGTTTCAGACTGCATGAAGGTTTCATACACCGAGTTGAACTGCATCTCGTCGCCAGCCTGAGTCAACTGTGCAGCTTTCGAGTGGGAGTCTATTGAACTGCGCTCAACCGTCGATGAAGCGAATGAATCAAACCAAGCACCCGCCGAATCATTGTAGGCTTTCCACATTTTACGGTCACTTTGTACCTGAAGTGATGGCCACTGTTGCTCGGCCAGATCAGCCCATTCCTCGCAATCTTTGCTGATAAAATCATTTAACGCATTGAGGCGTTTCGCTAGGTCTGCGAGAATTGCATTACAGTCCGGGCATAACATTCCCATTGCTAATTGGAATGCGTACATCGGGGCGGCGGCGGCGATAGATCTTGCCATCTGAACAAGCTCTTCACGTTTTATAATGGACAGTGAGCCGCCGAAGAAGTCGATCCCCTTGCAGGATGATTGAAGGTAAGGAGCCCTAACCGCCACAATCTTTTCGTTAGTGGTTTTAATCCGTACCGACGCACTCCCCAGAGAAAATCCGTCACGTTTAGCGCCTGAATATGAAGTTGCACCGGAGCTGGCAGACAACATCTGATCCCATAAATTGTTTAACCCGCTTGCAGCTGTCGCTGATAACGGGCAACAAAGTAAAGCAACTATAACTTTCTTTTTCATTCTTGTTCACCCTCGCTATCAGGTTTTCCGAGCATAAAATTCCGCATCTTGTTAATGAGGTAGTCTGGGTCTTCATACACTTTTTGCGTGTCAACCTTGGCTTCTGCATCGGTCATATACAGAGCTCGTACCTGCTTCACATTATTAAGTTCTGCTTGGCTAATAATTTTCTCGCGGCTAGCGAGTTCGATGATCCTTTCACTGAGAGAATCCATGCCGATTAGCCCAGAACCCAACAGGAAGTAATCACCCGTGTTGTTGGTTAGATACAGTGTTGGTGTCGCCAAGACGTCGAAGCGCTGCGCCATGTCGGAAGTCGCCACTCGATAATCGCCTAATGCTAAAAAGTCATCATTTGGAACGGTGCCGCCATCGAGAGAAACGGGCATGATCGACCATCCATATTCCTTTGCCAGACGGATTAGGTAGGGAGTTTGCTTTGCGCAATACGGACACTGAGAGCCGTAGAAATAAATGAGGGTGGCTTTCTTGCCGATGGCTTCAATTAACTTCCATTGGTTTTCAGACTGAGCGCCTTTGAAAGTTTGCAGCGTCACGTCGTTTTCAGGACGGCGTAACCCTTCATCGAGGTAAGGGTCAAACATTTGTTCGGAAATATAAGTAGCGGCAAACTGGTTGGCGCGATCTATTGCGGCACGCTGGATGTAAAGGTAGCGTTTAACGTCTTCTGGTTTTCCAGTGTTAAGCGCCAACTCCTTTGCCTTGGGCAAGTTTTCTTGGAACCACTTAACGCTCATGGCCTCTACTGAATTTTTACTCGTTTCAGTCTCAGTTGGTGCAGAAGATGGCGTTGGCACTATAGGTTCTTCCTCTTCCTTTTCTTCGGGCTCAGGAATGTACTCGTGCCAATACCAGCCCTTTTCGCGTTGTTTATAGAAGTTACCACCATCATTGCTATTTGCAGGATCTTCTGCCACAACTGGCAGAGCCAGAGCCGCAAAAATCAAAGCCATCAATTTATTTACTTTCATTACGCCAACACACTTTTTATATTCTATAGGCTAAATATATCACGCCTCACTGGATGAAAAAAAGCCGCCTTAATTGCAGGCGGCTGATTTATTGTTTTTCACGTTTCTCGGGCGACAAAAAAATCATCACTAATATCAAAGTCATCTTCCATTGGACTTCGAGGTTCTGCATCTGCTTCCACTTTCTCCCTTTCACTTTCGACTTCTACCTTCGGCGCCAACACAGTGCCTAGATTAAATCCCTGCTGTCTCACCATTAATCCAAATTCCATCAGGGTCATCATCTCGCGGGTCAGTGCCTTTGGCCCAAACTGATCTAAATGAGCGAAAATTAGCGGGTGAGTATCATCGGCAATCCGAATGTGTCTCTCGATTGTTTTGGGCATCCCTCACCTCAGACTGCTTTTAACTTTTGATAATCGCCTCGCGCTATGGCTCCACGAATGAATTGCTCGCCTGCGGTTTGCAAGCCACGGGCAACAGCTGTCAGAGAGTCATCAACGACTTCGATTTTGTGGAAAGGGAATGCGCGCTGAATCGAAGGCAGGTATACCGCTGCGGCACCACCGGAGACAATAATCAGGTCAATGTCCTGACCATCACCTACTTTGTTGACGACACTTGTTAATGCTTCGTCAGTAACAGACCGAATCGCGCTAGTCACATCAAATAGATCGCACTTAGGGAATTTCATCGCTTTACCGTACAGCTTAAGCTCACCACTGATAAAGGCTTGGTCGATCAACTCAGGGTTAATCTGTTTGATGTTGAAACCTTCGAGTTGCGAGCGCAGCGCGACTTCGACTGCACCAATCACTTTGGACATCCCAGTTTCAGAATCACCAGAACGATTTGGACTGACCTTCAATCCTTTCGACGTAATGAAGTCGGTGGTCATATAACCTGGGTCAATGGATAACATGGTTTTATCTTTGCACTGGGCAAAGCGTTCATTTCCGCCTTGGCGCAAAAATGACATCAACGCACCAAGCGGTTGTTCAAAAACCAAGACCTGACGAATGGTGACCTTGCGACTCGGTGTGATTTGGTGAGTGCCGGTATAAATCTTGGCGAGTTCATCTTTCCTGAACATGACACTCACTGGCAGACCAAGCACTAACACATCTATATCGATGTGATTTGATTTGCCTAAAAATGACAGGGCGCCAAACAATAACGCTTTATAGCGGTCACTCGTGATAAACGATTCTGTGTTGAGAACGCGAACATTTCGCGAACCGACCGAGGTCCCTACGTCTGAACCAACCTCATAGGTGATTCCATCGACTTCCACGTTTGTTACATCGCGTTCCTCGCCTGCTAAACCCAGATTAATATCCGATTTAATCGGAATAGGCAGGGACGGGAACGTCTTCACTGAGTAATTGCCTAGCGATTCCTTGTGTACACAAGTCGTTGTGCCATAGCCAACATCGACTGTGATGATGACGGGATTATTCATAAATACCAACTCCACACCAAATGACCCCCAATCTGGGGTTTTAAGAGGGTTTTAAGAGGCTTCCAAAACCTTTCCAGCTTGCTCTTGAAGATTATTCTTACCATTCCAATACCAATCTGGGATCCATATAATACACAATATATTTAGCTCGTGTATTATTTATTTTGTGTGTATATTATGCACTTTGTTATCCATAACATGTCGCTAGTGAATTAATCAAAACATGAAATGGCTAACGAACTGAAGTGCAACTAAGTCTGGCTTAGTAGCGAAATTCCTACTCTGGATTCTTCGAAATTAAGCAGTTTTAACGGCTTCCAAAATCAGTAAATCAACGCTCTGAAAGCGCAAGTTGGCTCACGAACTGGGAAAAAACCTGAAGTGGCCAACTGAATCGCAGACGTGAGAAAGGATTTCTCAGGGGGCTTGCCCATGAATCGGTGTGTATATCACGCGAAAAGCATGAGTTGGCCAACGAACTGAAAATCTTCAAAGGATGGCCAACACCGGAGGCACCTGGGATTTATCCCAAACTCAACTGGCAGAATGACGATTAGTGAGCGACACGAGTTCGCCAACGAACTGGGTTTCTGCATGAGTTGTCCCCGTAGGCCGAAAACGGATTACTGAAGACGAACAAACAGTAGGTAAATGAATGAATGACTACTCAGGTACTTCGGGTAGCTCTGAGAACGGGAAGCCCGTACCCGCATTAGGGTTCCAGTTGGTGAATACCATCAGAAGCCTAGAGGGGTTGATTGAAGCCGCTCAGTTTCAGGCAAAGGTCATTGTCGATGATTACTGGCTGAAATGGAGATCTTCAAACCGTCAGTTGCGCAGTGATGACGGTGGGAAGTTTAGTGGCGGTGAGATGGCCCCCCGGGTCGTTGTAAAAAACGAAAAGGTGTATTTGGTCTGGACGAGGTATCGACCAGGGCGAGTTGGAAACATCAGCAAGTCTTGGGGCGATGACGTTAAACCGACCCAGCGCGGATACACCTTAGACCAGTTAACCCGCAAATCCCCAGAGTGGGAGGCGCGAATGATTGAAGACACAGAGAATCGATTGGCTCCGTTGAGAGAAACCCTTGAGTGTCTACATGAAGCAAAAGTCAAACTACGTCGCATAGAGCGAAAACAATCCTAGGAGGATTATATGAGTCAGACCAACGAGAACCCACAAGTTGCATCAAAGCGTACTCAGAAACCATCTGCAGTTCGTCAAGTTCAGCAGCGTAAATTCATTCTGAAGGAAATGGATTTCAAGAGCAGCGCCATCCAGCAGCTGTTTAGCAATGATGCTCGTCAGCAGAATATCAAATACAGCATTGCCCGTATCGCTGGTCTATTTGTGTTGACGTCTAACAACAAAGAAATCCGTGACCGTTTAGATGCGTGGTTTGTAGCTGAGCAAGAAGAAGCTGTTCGTCGCAGCACCCTTCTCAACACAATCCACAACAATGAGTTGTCTACCTCGCTTGGCAACAATGCCGATTTTGACGTGGTGACACCAGAATCGTTCAGAGTGACGTTCCAAATCGAGCACCCAATCTACTGGCGTGTAATCGACGTAATTTCCCAGATTGATGAATCTATCGCAGCTATTGAAAACCTCTGGTTAGCTGGCGTGATTTCTGAGTCAGTCAGCAACAATAGTCGCGGCATTGCGATGAACACCATGACTCGTTTCTTTGGTCGCATGAGAACTGTAGCTACAGATTCAGCTGACCGTAAGGGCGGAATTTATTCGTTAGACGCTTACAACAAAATCATGCAAACCATCACCCGCAACAATCCAGATGACCAGTCAGCCAATGACGACTCAGGGGCTGAAGAAATTGAGCAGGATTCCGGAAACCTGGTAGTGAACGCATAATGAAGAAAATAGCCAAGCTAGTTAGTTTGGCTGTTCGATCCTTCTTACTGGATGGCAAAACCCCAGATAAGAATGCGGTACGGATGGCTTTTGGTGGGATTGAAACTAAAGCGGTCAGCGAAGAGTTGGCAGAGACTTTCTACCCTCCCGTAGCTGACGGTGTAGCAGTCGTGAATCAAGCGAGAATCATTAAATCCAATAATGACCTAATCGATATGTCGATTCGTGAACTGGGTTTGACTGATATTCACCGTGACACGTTCAATCCTGCCAACCTATCTGAATACAATCAAGTCTATAACGCACAGACATTGGTTAGGGATGTGGTAGCGAATTTCCTTTCTTACGCTCACTTACTCCCAGCCTCAGAAAACCATCATCACGCAGCTGTTGGTGGTTTAGCACGTCACAGTCTTGAGGTGGCTCTGTTCTCCCTGCGTCACATGGCGTCGGTTGATATTAGAGAGACCAAATTTACCGACGAATTGCACGGAAAGAAAATCCGTTGGCAATATGCGGCGTGGGTAATCGGGTTAGTGCATGACATCGGTAAAGCGCTGCATGATATGACCGTGCAGGCCGATGATTCAGTCTGGAACCCACAACTCGAAAATATCTATGATTGGTCAGGGCGCAACCAAGTATCCCGTTATCAAGTGACGTGGAACTATGCAGACCGTCACGGCAAGCACATTGGGCTTGCATCATCCATGCTCAACACGGTACTGACCAAGGCAGCTAAGCAGTATTTGTTTGGCACTCAAGATGACCTTCAGGTCGCCATCTATGAAACCTTATCAGGCAGTATCGAAGTTAATAACTCACTGCGAGACAGTCTAAAAAAAGGCGAAGCGCGTTCCGTCCACAAAGACATGATGTGGCAATGGGACAGATTAACCGGTGCTCGCAAGATGCCACTGGAAGCAGCGTTTATTAAGCGCTTACAAATGATGCGTCGCGGCTGGAAGGTAAACGAAGAGAAAGCCGATATTTGGTGCCTGGGCGCCGAAGATGTGTACGTGTCTTACCCAGCAAGTTTCAACAAGGTGATGTCATCGCTCAAGGAAGATGGCTTTAACGTCCCAATGCAAGTCGGAAAAATGCTTGAGATGCTGGTAGAGCGTCAGCTATTTGAACCGCTGTTTGAGGATTACACCAGTGGCCACTTGCACCCTGTTACGAATCCAGAATGGACGGCAGGGCCAATCAAAGTCGTTAAGCCAAAATGGGCAGGCATCGTTTATGGCGAGGATATTCCGCAACGCGGCATTCATGGAAAAATCTCATTAACCCGTGACGATTCGCTGTTAATCCATTACGCCGATACGGGGCTAATCACCCTGACAGATACCCGTGAGCCAGACCCGCAAACTCCGGCTAACAACACGGCTGCACCAACCCAACCCGCTCCTGCGCCAACCCCTACTCCTGCGGTAGCACCGGTACAGCAGAATGGGTCGCAAACAAATCAAAGTAAGGCTCAGACAAAGAAACCGAAGAAGCAATCAGCTCGAGCGAGCACCAACACTCCGGCACCAGCACCAGCACCAGCAACAACGCCAAGTGAGCCAGCGCCAGAGAAATCGCAAGTCGAAACTCAGGTAGAGCCAGAACAATCCAATACCAGAGCTCCGGCGCCAGACACCAAGGGTATCGTGTTTAAGAACATGAATGACACTCCGATAGTCAGTGAGCCAGCGGAGGCGGCAGTAGAGATAACTGAGCCAATAGCTCAAGAAATGCCTGTAGAAGTGTCGAAGGAAAAGACCTGTATTGAGCTTTTAATCGAATACCTGTTAACGGCTAACAACACACTACACCGAGCAAAGCTGGATGGTGACGTGCTGACATTGAATGCCAGCCTATTCGAAGAAATTGACCAGCAAATGAGAGGGCTTGGTTTTGCCGAGGGCGCCGTGCTGAAGGATTTGATGGATAACAAGTTACTTATTCCAGACCCTAAAGCGCCGCGTAAAGTTATTCATGTCGTTAACAAACAAAAGTTCTACCAGCTGAAGCTAGCCGACGTTCTTGCCAAGCCAGTGGGTGACATGCTGACTGAGCTTCAAGCTAAGGCCGATGAACGCAAAGCTAGAAAGCAAAAGAATAAAGCCCTAACCACCGAAGTCATTACAGAGCCGAATAGCCTGCCCACGCAGGAGTCGTCTATCAAAGATGTGATAGATGGCCCGAAGACAGAAGTCCCGGAGCAAGAATTATCTCCGTTAATGCCTAACGAAGTACCACCAGAATCAAGCTGTCATAGCCTAATGGCAGAAGTCCCGGAGCAAGATTTATCTTCATTAATGACTGACGAACTTCCACCGTTGTCCGAGTACGCGCGGGAGATGTCTTTGGCCACGCCGGAGAATGAGCTGCCATGGTTTACGCCGGAAGAGCAATCGATGTTAACGACTGACATGGAACCTACCGTCCCCGTCGCTGAAGCGGCCATTGAAACTGCCGTTGAGCCCGCCACCACGTCTGCGAGCTTTACCCCTCCTGCCGAGCAGGTATCGACACTTTCACAGCTAAAAGTCGCCACGGGTAACAAGTCTCCGAAGGAAAAGAGCAAGTACCCGCCTGAGTTGCAAGTGTTCATTGGTTGGGCGATGGCTCGCGCAGGCAAGTCCGGTATAGACCTCCGCCCTGGGGTGATCCGAATCCAAAGTTTCGCGTTAACCACTTACGAGCAAGAAGTAGGGTTAGCAAAAAAAGAGGCGACTAGCCTCAAGCGCACAGCAGGCGACAACGCCTCAATTGCGACAGACAGTAACCAAGTTGCATGGATGGTATTTGAGACAGTGGGAATAGAGCATGAGTAAAAGCATCGAGACTAACGGCTTATTCATGGAGAACATGTATAGGCCGATTTATGAAATCCAATCCAGTTATGCTTGGGCTGGAGCCTCCTTGTTCACGGCAGGCTCGTGGGTATACCACGGGGTAAGTGGACACGATGTATCGATGGTCGCAGTTTCGGTTATAGCGGCCACAGCAGGTATGTCGGTTAAGCGCTTAAAAGAAGCCTTACCGCAAATACGTCGCCAGATTAAGTTGGTATATAACTATCAATACCTCATTGAATCTAGCGCTTTGTGGGAGCTGAGCAAAACCCAGAGGGATAAGGCCTTCTTTGGTCGCGGCTTTGAGTGGACGATCACCGAAGCAAACCGAGCTTATCAGCTGGTGGGTAAACGCCCAGAACACGCTAAGGGTTTCTTGCCTTGGGCAGTGCGAAGAGCACTGAAGAAAGTCGAAGCAGATACCGAGAAATTAGAAGGTCGGCCGTGGATTCAGGGGTGTGGTGACGAGCAGGATTTGTGGCTGGATGCGTCGCTATTCTGGTCTCACAGTTTCTACACCGGATTACCAGGTGCGGGTAAAACAACGATGTTAACGCTTAACAGTGTTGGCGCCCTTTACCGTGGTAACTCTGTATTAGTGTTAGACCCTAAGAACGATCCAAACTGGAAGAACAGATTACGCGCAGAAGCGAAGCGTTTAGGCGTCCCGTTTTATTACTTCAACATTGCTGAGCCAAGTCAGTCGGTGCGTATCGACCCACTGGTGAACTTTACAGTGACGACCGAGATTGCATCGCGCTTAGCTAACGTCCTAGAAAAAGGTTCAGGAAGCTCTGAGGGTTTTCGCTCCTATGCCTGGGACTCATTCTACGTCACGGCTGAAGCATTACGTTTTATCGGTAAGCGACCATCAATCAAGATGGTCGCTGATTACATGCTAAACCGCAAAAGCGAATTAGCCCTAGCAGCCTTAAGCAAGATTATGACTATGCATTACGGGCCAGATTGGTACGCGAACATGGCGACCCAAATTGCCGAGGAAGGCCGCGGCAGTTTGCTACAGGGTTTAATCATGCGCTACCAACAGGTGTTAATCCCTGACGACAAAGGTGAAGACGCGGTATCGAGTTTTATTGGTTTCTTAACGCACGACCAATCTCACCAAAGTAAGATGTTAGCGACCACCAAGCCGATGTTAACCCAGTTAACCGCTGCGCCGCTGGACAAGATGTTAAGCCCTGACCCGAATGATACGGAAGACGAGCGTCCTATTATCGACATCAAGAAATTCATTGATACGGGCGGCGTGTTGTACATCGCCACCGATTCATCGGGTAATCCTGCAATTTCAGCAGCTACATCGAAACTCATTATGGAGGATACCTGCGCGGCAGCTGCTTCACGTTACAACTACGAAGGCGGAAAAGGGGTGCGTGTGTCGGTGTTTGGTGACGAAATCCACTCTGCACTCTCCGACGGCCTAATTAACTTAGCAGCGATGGGTCGTGGTGCAGGCTTTGAATTGCACCTATCTACGCAGGGTGTTCCCGATTTGATTGATAAAGCCGGTGAAGCAGTAGCGAGCCGGGTCCTGTCTTTAACCGCTAACTGGTTCTGTCTGCGAGCTCGAGATGATATCACCAGGGAGCGATTTGCGGCGCTACTCCCGGAGTATCCAATTAAGTCAAAGCAATGGCAGTTAAGCTCTAACACCGATTCGACCAGTAAGCTCCATAACTTCTCGGGCTCGGTGGGTGAGCGGATTATGGAAGCTGACAAGCCAGCGTACCCTCTTTCATTGATGTCGGAATTACCTAAGTTGCAGTACGTCGCACGTCTGGCCAACGGTAAGACCTATCAATGTCGTATTCCGATTTTACTGTAGTGAGTGTTGATTATGGACGATGTAGTTGAGAGTAAGACCCTGCACGGCAGGTTGATTTTAGCGGCTGGGGCATTAATCAGTATTTATGTACTGATTTTCATGCAGCCCCAAGAGCATAACGAGATGTTACGAAAGGAAATCTCAAATATCGAAAAGGCCATTAGCACTGAGGCGACAAAGGTTGTGGTGTTCAGGGCGAAGAGTTGGTACGAAGCGACGATGGTGGAATCTGGTTTAGCCGCGTTCATCGACCAGTATCACCAAGACACTGGCTTAAAGGGGGACCAGTTGTGGCGTACACCGCTTACACGGATTGCTCAAAACATCAAAACCATTTGGTATCAGTGTTTACTGAGAGTATCCCTGCTGATTTTCTGGTTCTGGATGGCCATTGGTTTGATAGCCGCGTCAGCGGTTGACGGATTGATGCAGCGGAAAATTAAGCAGCATGAGTTTACGGCGCCTTCGACGGGTTACTTCAGGGTAGCGCTCTGGTCAGGGATATTGGTCGCAATTCTGTTAGAGCTTTACTGCATTACCCCTGCGTTAATCTCCAATGAGATATTCCCGCTATTTCCACTATTCGCCGCAGTCATTATCGGTTGGTTGTTGAAAACCACCTTGGCTAACAGCGCGAAGAACATGTAACCCCCTCTTCCGTGTGTCATCTTTAATATAGATAGCACGCGACATACAAATAACGTGTTGACAGTAACAAGCAAACAGTTAAAATTTGACCGTCACATTTAACGGAGATCCACAATGAACCAAAGCGCTAAAACCGAAAAGAAAGGACTGATCCAGCAGTTTAAAGAAGCCCCTGTTGCCGTAAGAGCGTTTTTCGCACTTATCGTTGTCGCGGTAGCTTGCTCATTGCTGTTTGCTGGAGAAGCAAGTGCGGTATCAGCATCTGGCGCGACCCTACACACATTCTTCGACCAAATGTGGGACGAGGTAAAGGGTTTAATGACGGGTGCGCCTGCTAAGGCAATCATGGGTTTGTCGATTTTAGGCACTATCGCATTCTCAATGATTAAACCAAACCTAATTGGTTTCTTAGCATCTGTAGTCATAATTCTGGTACTGGCTAACGCGCCTACAACTATCGACGGCAGTTTAACTGTAACCGTAGAAGCGCTGAAAGCTGGCCTAGTTCACTAATAGCGACAATTTTTGCGGTATCAAGGAAGGGTGCAATCTTATATGCACCCTTTTTTTTCAAGGGGTGAGACATGAGTGAAGCGAGATTTCCTAAGCGTTGTAACGGCGCTATCAAAGTTGGAACTATCCACTGGGACTCAATCAAGCTGGCGGTGATTGTGATGGTTTTTGGTCTTGCATCAGGTCACATCAACTTAGGCATTATCGCGGCAATTACCAGCATGGCCGTAGTAGAAACACTGTTTAAAAAGTT